>DASTIZ010000480.1:0-3148 GCA_035717045.1 Chitinophagaceae bacterium | reverse complement strand
TTCTTTGGCAAAATCATGATAGAGCCGCTGCGCTGTCTTACTGTTCAATAAGAAATTTTCGTCCAGGAATTTTTTCATATGACAATTTGAGGAAAAGTTTATAAGCCCTTAGAAAACAGGAATAAATGTAAGAAAACTATTTACTTGAATTTGGGAAAATCTCCGCAAACGTTATCGGTGGTTTAATCATTGGGCATTGAGCATTGTTAGTTGAGCATTGAACATTTCCTTTATTGCAATGTTCAATTTATTAAATTAGAGCGAAACTCCACGTTTCCAGGGGATAAAATCATCCTGGTTCAGCTGAACAGCTTTTGGAATTACCTCACCACTTGCTGCCTTGATGCAATATTCAAGTATTTCCTCTCCCATTTGCTGAATTGTTTTTTCTCCTTCAACGATTGGCCCGCAATCAATATCAATGATATCATTCATTCGCTTTGTCAGGTTGCTGTTCGTACTCACCTTTATAGTCGGGCAAACAGGATTTCCAGTGGGTGTACCCAACCCGGTCGTAAATAAGATCAGGGTAGCGCCACTGGCCGCTTTACCGGTGGTTGCCTCCACGTCATTGCCGGGTGTGCATACCAAATTCAATCCCGGTTTTGTTGCAGGCTCAGTATAATCGAGCACATCAACCACCGGGGAAGTACCCCCTTTCCTGGCCGCCCCATTACTTTTGATGGCATCCGTGATCAATCCATCCTTTATGTTACCCGGCGAGGGATTCATATGAAACCCGGAACCCACTTTATGCGCAGCCTCATTGTACGCTGTCATCAATTGGATGAACTTTCTTGCAGCGGCTTCATTGGTCGTTCTGTCAATCAGATCCTGCTCAGCACCGCAGAGTTCAGGAAATTCGGCCAATAAAATTTTACCGCCCAGGGCGACAACAAGATCCGCGCAATAACCAACAGCAGGATTTGCAGAGATCCCACTGAAGCCATCACTACCGCCGCATTTTACACCAATGCATAACTTATCAAGCGTGGCGGGTTTGCGCCCGATTTCATTTATTTCGATCAACCCGGCAAAGGTTTTTTTGATGGCCTCTGCGATTAATTGTTCTTCGCTTTGTGATTGTTGCTGCTCGAATATATATAGCGGCTTGTCAAAATTTGGATTGCGTTCTTTGAGATCGTTTAGAAAATCCTGCACCTGCAGGTTCTGACAACCTAAACTCAACACCGTAACCCCCGCCACATTCGGATGATCAGCATAGGCGGCTAATAATTTTCCAAGAATCCCGGCATCCTGCCGGGTACCGCCACAACCGCCCTGGTGATTCAGAAATTTGATACCATCAACATTTTTGAACGGGCGATTCCCATTTATATGTTTTGGCACCGAATATATATCAACCGAGGAAATATCTTTACCTTCTTTATACGCCTCGATCAGTTGATGCGTATAACTTTTATACTTATCCGTAACAGCATAACCCAATTCATTATGTAATGCTTCCCGGATCACATCAAGATTCCTGTTCTCACAAAAAACCGTTGGAATAAACAGCCAATAATTTGCCGTTCCTACCCTCCCGTCGCTACGATGGTAACCATTGAACGTCCTTCCCCTGAATCTGGAAACATCCGGTGCGTGCCATGCATATTTTATCCCCCGGTAAGTAAATGGATCTGCAGCATGCTTTGTATTTATTGTAGTCATCAACCCGCCGCGGCGAACCGGGTTTTGCGCTTTACCAACGAGTACACCATACATGATCACTTCATCGCCTGTATCCAGGTCTTTTGTAAAGAACTTATGCTTGGCCTTAATATCATCCTGTAATACATACTTCTCACCCTCAAAGGAGATCATTTCGCCTTTCGTAAGATCTGACAATGCCACGATCACATTATCTTTTGAGTTTACCCTTAAAACTTTGTGTTTCATGTGTACAACAGTAACTGTTTTTTTACCACATGCCCGTCTGACCGCGCGGGCAGTGGATTCGTCATAAGATTTTCTGCACTATTGAATATTTTAGCTTGAAAATTTTATTCCCCATTCTTTTAAGCCACTACCTTTTTAGCATCAATTCCGGAAATCGTATTCAACATACCATGCAACAGAAACCCGCTCAATTGCTGCTGCACAGTTAGTAAAAATCCCGGCAATTTGGTAAGATCCGTGCCCCAAAGTTCTTCATTTTGCATTACAATCTCAGCAACTTTATTCGGACTGTTTTTACTCCATACTTCACGAAAATAGTCGACCGATTCATCTTTTATTTCATAAAAATCCCCGTTCCTTCTACCGTAATATTTGTCGTTTTCTTTCTTTACCACTTTCATATACAAAAGAAATCCGGCAAAACCTGTTGCCATATGGATAGGCGCGGAACGACTCAATTCATAATGACGCTGAAGCAACGGAACATTTCTCATCTTCATCTTCGAAACGTATTGTACTGTTATGCTTTGCCACTGATGTTCGATAAAGGGGTTACAAAATCGTTCAAATACCCTATCGGCAAAATCGCTCTTTACATGTTCGTCTATCTCGAAAGGAATTGCTTTTGCAATTTCATCATGCATAAGCGCCTTTGTAAATCGTCCGTAAACGGGGTCGCTTACGGCTTCTCTGGTAATATCAAAACCACTTAAAAAAGCAAGACCGCAATTGAATGTATGCGTCCCGTTCAGCAAACGAAGCTTTAACTCTTTGAACAAGGTAATATCAGGAACGATCACCAGGCCTTCATCCACTTTATAAAAAGACAACGCTTCTTTTACTTTTTCATCACCTTCAATTGCCCAGAGACGAAAGACTTCACTCATGGTCATGATCTCATCTTCATATCCTAACATTGCTTCAATCTTTTTTATCTGGGTTGCGTTAGGTTTTCCCGGTACTATTCGGTCGACAAGTGAATTACAAAAGACAATATGATTTTCCAGCCACTCGAAAAATGGGTACTCCAGGTTGTTTCTATGTGCCAGTTCCTGGACAATACTCCCGAGTTTGTCGCCATTGTCAGTTATTAATTCCGTGGGCACGATGATCATCCCGCTTTCTTCGCTTCCTCTGAATGCTTTAAATCGTTCATATAAAAATGCGAGCAGTTTTCCCGGGAATGACCCCGGCGGGGATGTATTTACATCATCCGGCACCAATTGGATTCCCACCTCCGTGGTGTTTG
>DASTIZ010000479.1:0-5803 GCA_035717045.1 Chitinophagaceae bacterium | reverse complement strand
CCGGAGTCATAATAACTTTATGCTTTTCCTTGGCAGCTGCGATACCACCTTCCTCACCACGCCAGCTCATTACAATTGCATTTGGTGCCAGTCCGCCTTCGAGAATCTCATCCCAGCCAATTAATGTTTTGCCTTTGCCATTGATATATTTTTCCATTCTCCGGATAAAATAACTTTGCAATTCATGTTCATCCTTAAGCTTGTTGTCTTTTATTCTTTGCTGGCAATTGGGGCAGCGTTTCCAGTTTGCTTTCGGACATTCATCACCGCCAACGTGAATGTATTTACCCGGGAATAAAGCGGCCACTTCATCGATTACGTCCTGCAAGAATCTAAATGTCTCTTCCTTGCCTGCACAAAAAACATCGCTGAATATCCCCCAGGTTTGCTGTACTTGTTTTCCTGATGAATCGCCACTCCATGTACACACTTTGGGGAAATATTTAATTGTGGGTTCCTGGGGAAAACAACTCAATGATGGATACGACGCAATAGCAGCGCTGCTATGACCCGGCATTTCGATTTCCGGCACGATTGTAATGTAGCGGTCGGCTGCATAGGCAACGATCTCTTTTATCTGCGCCTGGGTATAGAAGCCGCCATGTCTTTTGTTATCATTTCCACGACCCGGATATCGCCCTATGATCGTTCCGTTTCTCCACGCACCTACTTGTGTCAGTTTCGGGTATTTTTTTATTTCGATGCGCCAGCCCTGGTCCTCAGTTAAATGCCAATGGAAATAATTCAATTTATGATAAGCAATGTAATCGATATATTTTTTAATGAAATCAACAGGCATGAAGTGGCGAGCTACATCAAGATGGAGACCGCGATATGAAAAACGAGGATGATCTTTGATGGTGACAAAGGGAATCTGGATGGTATTATTTGAAAGATGTGGCGGCAATAGCTGGATCAATGTCTGTACTCCATAGAAAACCCCTTCTTCATCATGACCTGTGATGGTAACGCCATCGTGTGTTACTTCCAGCGTATATGAACCCGGCTGCGTGTTTTTGGATTTGTCAAACCCCAAGGATATGCGTGATCGTGCCGGAGGAAGATTTTGTACAGAAGACTCCGCCCAGGATCTATAATATTCACTTAAATAAGACAAAAGAAAATCAGTAGACCTCTCTAACTCGTTCCCGGAGTTCGGTCCCGGTGGTGTCGTGGTCATCGCTTCAACTCTAACATTGACAGGGAGAATGTAGCTGCCATTTCCCATGGTAATGGAAGCCGGCTCTGGAATTATGTTTAACTGGGAATAAATATAAGAGCTGGCCATAAGGGCCATAACCAGGGCAAACGATTTCATTAAAATTATTTTTACAGGTATAGAAGAAGTCCCGCCATATGCGGGACTACAAGTTAAGACAAAGGAACTATTTCATGACAGGTAAAATAATGTTGCTGCTGTTCGTCGCGTCATGATGGATTCTTATCGTTGCTTTTTGAAAATCCGTGATGTTTGCTTCATAAATATTTACAAATTTCTGTGGGTTACGATCGGCGAGTGGGAACCAACTGCTTTGAATTTGAATCATCAGCCGGTGACCTTTCTTAAACGTATGAGCGATATCAGGTAACTCGAATTTTACTCTTTCAATTTTATTGGGAGTAAAAGCGGTGGGATTCTCAAAACTATTTCTGAATTTTCCTCTCATGATCTCCCCGCGCACCAGCATTTGATAGGCACCCATAGGGTAGCTGCCGCCGCCGGTACGACCTTGTTGCGCAACGGCGCCCGGGTAGGTAAAATCATCCGGGAACACATCAATGATCTTTACAACGAAATCTGCGTCGCTGCCGGTAATGCTGACTAAAAGATCGGCAATAACGGGCCCGGCAAGCGTCAAATCCCCTGTTAATACATTTGTTTGAAAGGTGAGAACGTCAGGTCTTCTTGCAGCAAATCGCTGATCATCGTTCATATAGGCTGATGTTCTGTTGAAATGAACGTCCTCCGTATAAGGAACGGGACGTGCAGGATCGCTAATATATTCACTGAACCTCACCCCCGGCCCCTCTCCACGAGTGGAGAGGGGAGATGGTTTACTCCAGGACAAACTTCCATTTGCCTGTAAATAGATTGGCTGATTTGAAGTATTAGCGGGTGGCCATTGGGTAAGATTTTTCCATTGATTTTCTCCACTGAAGAAAATCGTTGCTTCCGGTAGATTGGGATCGGCACCTTTCTGTTTCAAATAATAATTGAAGAAAGGAATTTCAATATTGTTCTGGTACCATAATGAAGTAGCCGAGCCAAAACGTATATTACCGAGAAATGAACCATCTCTTGATGCCCATTGGCCATGACTCCATGGGCCCATTACCAGTTTGTTAAGAATACCGGGATTTTGTTTCTCTATCGCCTTATATAAGTTCCAGGCGCCGTAACAATCTTCTGCATCAAACAAGCCACCAACAGTTAACATAGCAGGCTTAATATTATACATCGCTCTTCTTGCATCTCTTGCTTTCCACCAATCATCATAGTTCGGATGCTTGTACATTTCATGCCAGAATTTGATGCTGTCACCAATCAATTTTGCCAGATTCTTTAAGGTACCTGCCTCGAGGTAAAATTTATAATTATCCCGTGTTGGATAAGTAAACCCTGAAGGAGCGACGGTTGTTGGCTTAGGTCTTGGTTTACCAAAACCCGAATAAAAAGCAAAAGCATCCATTTGAAAAAATGCGCCGTTATGATGAAAATCATCGCCCAAAAACCATTCTGTAACCGGCGCCTGTGGACTTACCGCTCTTAATGCAGGATGGCCGGAAGCGGCCGCCATGGTTGAATAAAAACCGGGGTACGAAATACCAAACACACCTACATTGCCATTATTAGCTGGCAAGTTTTTTACCAGCCAATCGATGGCATCATAGGTGTCACTGGCTTCGTCAATATCCTTATTTGTTTTTTTATCTTTTATGAATGGGCGTACGTCTACAAATTCACCTTCACTCATCCAGCGACCACGCACATCCTGAATTACGATGATATAATTCTCGCGACAATAGTATTTCCAGTGATTGTTCCAAAAACCACGAAAGTTATTTTCGCCATAGGGAGAACAGGAATAGGGTGTCCGATTCATCAGGATCGGGTGTTTTTCAGTTTTGTCTTTTGGCTCATAGATGGAAGTAAAAAGTTTTATTCCATCCCGCATCGGGATATAAATTTCTCTTTTGGTATAATTTTCCCTGATCCACGCACTGTCTTGTTCATTTTGTGCTGTTGTGACTAAAAATGAAAATAAAAATGAGAACAGTAGTAGTTTGCGTAGCATGATAGTTTAGATTTGTCCGAAGGTACAAAGGACTCCTTTGGAGACCCCTTCGGGGAAATAAATTTAATTATTCTCCATTTACAGCAGCCAACAATTTTATGAATGAGCACAAGCAAATTATCGAACGGTTCTATTCGGCTTTTCAAAGGCTGGATCATAAAACAATGAACGATTGCTACAGTGATGATGTCATTTTCAGCGACCCTGTTTTTCTCACGCTGAAAGGAGATGAAGTGAGATCGATGTGGGAGATGCTTTGCAAAAATGCAAAAGATTTTTCGTTGACATTTTCTGACATACAGTCGGTAGACGATGAATACGCAACCTGCAAGTGGGTAGCAAACTACACTTTCTCAAAAACCGGGAGGCGGGTGACGAACAACATTAAGGCCTTCATGAGAATAAAAGATGGAAAGATCATTGAACACAGTGATGCATTCCGTTTGAGTACATGGATAGGGCATGCGCTTGGCTGGAAAGGAGTGTGGTTTGGATGGACAGGATTTATGAAAAGGGCGGTGCAGAAAAATGCGAGAAAAAATCTTCAAAAGTTTATGGCGACGAGAGGCAAAGTCGATAGTCAATAGTCGTTAGTCTATGGTCGCAGTGATATTAATCAGGCAAACCATACTAACGACTATTGACTTCTAATCCTCCAGTACGCCAAATTTCCCGGAATTGACATCCTGAACAGCCTGTTCAATCTCTTCCCATGTGTTCATCACAAAAGGTCCGTAAGCAACGACTGGCTCATTGATCGGCTCACCGGATAAAATAAGAACGACTGAATCTTCTGTAGCGTTGATCGTGAAATCTTCACCGTCATTTTTTAACAGAACAAAATGATCGGCATGGGCATTGATACCGTTCACTTTTATGTTTCCTTCAATTACCAATAATCCAGTATTGTAATTGGCAGGCAAACTGAATGTCAGCTCTGCACTTGTTTTTATTCGTGCATTATACATTTCGATGGGTGTAAATGTTGAGGCAGGACCTTTCGCTCCATTATATTCCCCTGCAATTACCTCGACAAATCCTTTTTCACCGGGTAAATTGTATCTGCTCATCATTGCATTTGTGATCTCCTGGTATTTAGGGTTTGTCTTTTTATCTTTTGCGGGAAGATTTACCCACAATTGCACCATTTGAAAAGCGCCCCCTTTTTTACTAAACTCTTTTTCATGATATTCTTTATGCAAAAGACCAGAACCAGCCGTCATCCATTGCACGTCGCCTTCCCCGATTACCCCGGTGTTTCCGGCACTATCATGATGGGCCACCTTGCCATGATAGGCTATTGTAACAGTTTCAAAACCCGCATGAGGATGCACGCCAACACCGCGGGGTTCTTCTTTTGGACTAAACTCGATTTTGGAACCGTAATCAAGCATAAAGAATGGACTCATTCTGGTTTTCCCGATCTGCCTGGTGCCTGGAAAAAAATTATGCACCCGGAATCCATCGCCAACCATATGAGGTGGCGGTGGAGCTAAAATTGCTTCTATTGATCTTTTACCCATAGTTTTATATTACGATATTTGATTATTCGTTATTAGGAATTTAGTTTTTAGCTAACTGGAGATATTAATTATCTCAATACTCATATCCAGTATCAAGAATCCAGTATCCAATATCTTTAAACAGGTACTTCCATTAATAACAACTCACTATCAGTATCTGCTTTAATTTCCAGTTTATCAGTTTCGGTAATTCCTAATCCATCTCTTTTGTTCAGTTTTTCCCCGTTAATAGTTATATCGCCTTCGATCACGAAAGCGTAAACACCATTGTGGTTGTTCTTAAGATGATATGTCGTGGTAAACTCTTTATCCAGTTTACCCAAACTAAACCATGCATCCTGGTGGATCTGGACGCCGCCATCAGTTGTACCGATGGGGGAGACAACGGTCAATAACTTGTTATGTTTCTCCGCTTCTGAAAAATGTTTTTGATCATAACGGGGCTCAACATTTTTTTTATTTGGGAAAATCCAGATCTGGAAAAATTTTACAGGCTGCTCATGATTCTTGTTTTTCTCCGCATGCTGAATCCCCGTGCCGGCGCTCATTGCCTGTACATCACCCTGTCGGATCACCTGCGTATTTCCCATGCTGTCCTTGTGTTCAAGATCGCCGCTTGTCGGAATTGAGATGATCTCCATATTGTCATGTGGATGTGCCCCAAATCCCATTCCACCGGCAACGGTATCATCATTCAAAACCCTTAAAACACCAAAATGCATCCTTTCCGGATCATAATAACCGGCAAAACTAAAAGTGTGATAACTATCAAGCCAGCCATGGTTTGCATGACCCCTTGTGCTTGCTTTGTGAAGAACAGATTTCATGATTTCCTTTTTTGATTTATTTGTATGTGAGACGTCAGACGTCAAACGTCAGACGCATACATACTGTAAGACCCTTTCACGTCTCACGTTTCACGTCTCACTCTGCTTTTTAGGCTGCCACTTTTCGCGACACAATGTTTTCCGATAACCATAAGAA
>DASTIZ010000478.1:0-6518 GCA_035717045.1 Chitinophagaceae bacterium | reverse complement strand
AAAGCGATAAAGCTTACCAATATTGCCGGCGCCTATTGGAAAGGTGATGAAAAAAATAAGCAACTGACAAGATTGTATGGAGTGACATTCCCATCACAAAAAGAATTGGATGAATACCTGGCACTGCTTGAAGAAGCTAAGAAGAGAGACCATAGAAAACTCGGAAAGGAATTGGGGATTTACACAATGGATGATGATGTGGGTCCCGGGCTTGCCCTGTGGCTGCCAAACGGAACGATTATAATCGAAGAACTGGAAAGGTTGGCAAAAGAAACCGAATTGGCTGCCGGGTATAAGCGAGTAGTGACGCCGCATATCGCAAAAGAGAGCATGTATCTTACCAGCGGCCACTTACCGTATTACCAGGATAGCATGTATCCGCCCATGGAACTGGAAGGCCAGAAGTATTATCTGAAAGCAATGAACTGTCCGCATCATCATAAAATATTTGCAGCGGAACCGAAAAGTTATAAAGATCTTCCATTCCGGTTAGCCGAGTATGGAACATGTTATCGCTATGAACAAAGTGGTGAATTGTTTGGATTGATGAGAGTCCGTTGTCTTCACATGAACGATGCACATATTTATTGTACCAAGGAACAATTTTATGAGGAATTCAAAGCAGTGAACGATATGTATCTTACATATTTTAAGATCTTCGGCATCGATAAATATGTAATGCGATTGAGCCTGCACAATCCTGAAAAGCTCGGACAGAAATATGTGGATGAGCCGGAACTTTGGATAGAAACTGAGGCACTGGTGAGGGATGTATTGGTAAGGACAAATACTCCGTTTGTTGAGGTCGAGGATGAAGCAGCCTTTTATGGTCCAAAGATTGATGTCCAGATATGGAGCACAATTGGCCGTGAGTTTACCCTGGCAACCAACCAGGTTGATTTTGCCCAGGGTCGCAGGTTTAAATTAGAATTTACCAACCATGATAATAAGCCTGAAACTCCATTGATCATTCACAGAGCCCCGTTAGGGACTCATGAACGCTTTATCGGGTTCCTGCTCGAGCATTATGCAGGGAAATTCCCGGTATGGCTTGCCCCATTGCAGGTAAAATTGCTACCAATTAGTGACAAGTTCTTAGAATATGCAAAGACTGTGGCCGATAAACTGAAAAAATCAGATATTCGTGTCGAGGTTGATGACCGCAATGAGAAAATAGGAAAGAAAATACGTGATACAGAATTGATGAAGGTTCCCTACATGCTTGTGGTTGGTGAAAAAGAAATGAATGAAAACAAAGTAGCCGTAAGAAGACAGGGAAAAGGAGACCTGGGAGTAAAAGGAGTGGAAGAATTTTTAGGCGAGGTTAAGGTTGAGGTTGAGGAACGGAGAGGAGAATAATAATTATTAACAAAAATGCTCAATTTTCAATGTTCAATGCTCAACGTTCAATTCTGAATGGTCAACTTTTTACGGCTCTAAATTTTAAATTGAGCATCGAAAATTGAGCGTTGAACATTTTAACAGCTTTATTTCCCCAATAAGGCAGCAACTAATTAAATTACCCCTGGGGGCGGGGTTTAACTAAACAACTTAAATGTCAGTACAACAAGGCGGATCAAAACCAGGTGGTGGTCCTGGTGGTTTCAACAAGCCCGGAGGAACAGGGGGAGGATTTAACCGGCCCGGTGGCGGCGGCGGCTTCAACAAACCAGGTGGCGGTTTTAACAAAGGTGGATTTAGAGGACGATTTGTCCCACGAAAAGAAGCGGAGCATCGCATCAATCAATTTATAAGAGTGCCACAAGTAAGACTTGTGGGTGAAAATGTAGAAGTGGGTGTTTACAGTACACCGGACGCTTTGCGCATGGCGCAGGACCAGCAACTGGATCTTGTAGAAATTTCTCCGACGGCTGATCCGCCAGTATGTAAGATCATTGATTACAATAAATTTCTTTACGATAAGAAGAAGAAGGAAAAAGAAATGAAGGCCAAAAGCAAAACGGCCGAAGTAAAAGAAATTCGATTCACACCAAACACGGATGATCACGACTTTGATTTTAAGGCCAAGCATGCAGAGAACTTTTTGAAAGATGGCAATAAGGTAAAAGCGTATGTACAATTTAAGGGCCGTGCAATTCAGTTCCAGGAAAGAGGACAGTTACTTCTTCTGAAGTTTGCGGAAAGATTGGCCGAGACCGGCACACTGGAAAGTATGCCGAAAATGGAAGGCCGCCGCATGCTGGCAATGTTTGCTCCAAAAAGCCAAAAGAAAAAAGCCTGACCGTTTACTCACCAAATGACCTTATCAATGAAAAAGTTTTTCATCCTGATTGTATTGTGTGCGGGTATAGGGATCCGATCATTTACTCAGGATTATGCCACTGTAGCAACTGAATACTGTAATTGTTATAAAAAGCTAAGTGATACGATCTCTGCAGAATTTCAGCAATTGATAATTCGGGTGGCAAAAAGCGCTGAACCTAAAACAGCATTTGCACACGAAGTTGAAAAATTGGATGCGCCATCAAAACTAGAGCTTTCAGAGCAATTGCAGTTACTGGGAGCAATCATGGACTCAGACGATACGGAAGCAGGTCGCTGCGGGTTAGCGTTGGATAAGAAGTATCAGAAATACAATGATACTCCGGCGGGGGAAAGAGAATTCAATAAGAAAATGTCAGAGCAATTAAAAAACAAGGATTGCGAGTTTCTTTGGGCTGTTTCAGTTTTTGCTCTTGCATTCGGCAATGACGAAGAGTAAGTTCTATGGACATCGAGATACTCAGATCAATTTGCGCAAAATTCCCTGGTGTTGCCGAGGATATAAAATGGGGGAATGATCTCTGCTTTTGTGTTGGCGGAAAAATGTTTTGCATCGCAAATCTTGAACCCCCTCACCATTTTTCTTTTAAAGTACCTGACGAAGAATTTGATGAGCTTTCTGAATCTGCGGGCTTTCAACCGGCACCGTACCTGGCTCGCGCAAAATGGGTACTTTGCGCTGATTCTTCGAAACTTAGCAAGAGCGACCTGAAAAATTACCTGCAACGGAGTTATGATATGATAAAAAGCCAAATCCCTAAAACCAAGCGCAGGCAACTGGGTATTGATTAGTCCTAAATTACTTGAAAATCAACTTTGCCATACACTGTGTCCTGCCTATCTTTGCGACCCCGTTTTGAGCGGTGGTAGGAGACAAGTACCTTGTCGCTACTATAGGATTCCTGAAGAGGTTGACCAAGATGGCGCCTGAGCGCCACGCCTCAAGGGTTAATTTAAAAAGCATGTAAAATGCCTAAGGTAAAAACAAACTCCAGCGCCAAAAAACGCTTCAAAGTGACGGCGACCGGAAAAATCACTCATCAAAAGAGTTTTAAACGTCACATTCTTACCAAAAAATCTAAAAAGCGCAAAAGAGCGTTAGGTCATGTTGGGCTTGTAAGTAAAGCTAATCTTGACTTTGTAAAGCGTCTTTTGAGACTGAGGTAGGAAGTCAGAAGTATGAAGTCTGATATCAGACTTCGGACCTCAGACCTCAGACTGCAAATCCGAAATCTAAAATCTAAAATCTAAAATCATTCAGATATGCCTCGTTCAGTAAATTCTGCAGCAAGTAAGGCACGCAGAAAAAAAATACTCAAACAAGCCAAAGGTTTTTATGGCAAAAGAAAGAACGTTTTTACCGTCGCCAAGAACGTAGTTGAAAAAGGAATGACCTATATGTTTGTAGGTCGTAAGTTGAAAAAAAGAAATTACCGCCAATTGTGGATTGCCCGTATCAATGCAGCATGCCGTGAAGAAGGGATCACGTATTCTGAGTTCATCAATAAGCTCCAGAAAAAAGGAATTGACCTGGATCGTAAAGTGCTTGCTGATCTTGCTATGAACAATCCCGAGACCTTCAAGGGGTTGATAGCACAAGTAAAATAAGTTTGTAAAGGACCAATGCGGAGCCGGCTTTGAAAAATCATAGCCGGCTTTTTGTTTTTTGAATGGTTCAAACTTATACATTTGTTGCTGTTAAGGAATTTAACCACTCAAAAAACAACCCATTACGTTCTGATGAACAACACGTACTTAGACCTGGTGAAGCAAACTTTTAATTTTCCCCAGGAAGGTCTCGAAGTAGATGACGGCAATCTTTATTTTAATGGTCTTGACCTGAAGGCGCTGATCGGTAAATACGGTACGCCGATGAAATTGACCTATCTGCCCAAGATCGGGATGCAAATAAAAAAAGCCAAGCAGTTGTTTGCCGCAGCCATTAAGAAGCATAAGTATGAAGGAAAATACTACTATTGTTACTGTACGAAAAGTTCACATTTTAGTTTTGTAATAGAAGAGGCGTTAAAAAGTGATATCCATTTGGAAACTTCCTACGCCTACGATATTGAGATCATTAAAAAACTGTACGACAAAAAGAAGATCACCAAAGAGACCTATATCATCTGCAACGGATACAAACAAAAGAATTATACCAGGCGAATCGCCAATTTATTGAACAGCGGGTTTACCAATGTGATCCCTGTGCTGGACAACAAGGATGAACTGAAAGAATATGCAAAAGGGGTAAAGAATACGTTTAAGGTTGGAATACGGGTGGCAGCGGAAGAAGAACCCACCTTCCCTTTTTATACATCGCGTCTTGGAATCAGGGCAAAAGATATACTGGAGTTCTATGTTGACAGGATAGAAGGATATGAAAGCAAGTTCCAGTTGAAGATGCTGCACATTTTTCTGAATAAGGGGATCAAGGATGACATTTATTATTGGAGCGAACTGAACAAGATCATTAATCTTTATTGCCAGTTAAAAAAGATCTGCCCGGAGCTGGATTCAATAAATATCGGAGGAGGATTCCCGATAAAACACTCCCTTGGTTTTGAGTATAACTATGAATTCATGATCAATGAGATCATCCGTAATATTAAAACTGCATGTAAAAAGGCGAGGGTTCCAATGCCTAATATCTTTACCGAATTCGGCAGCTTTACGGTTGGCGAAAGCATGGCGCATATTTATAGTGTGATCGGTGAAAAAATTCAGAATGATAAAGAGACATGGTATATGATCGATTCATCATTTATCACCACGCTGCCTGATACCTGGGGAATTGGTGAAAAGTTTTTGATGTTGCCCATTAATAAATGGAACCAGGAATACCAACGGGTGGTCCTTGGCGGGATCACCTGTGATAGTCATGATTACTATGATTCGGAAGAACACATCAATGAAGTTTTTCTGCCAAAAAATACAAATGGCGAACCGCTATTTGTTGGGTTTTTTCATACCGGTGCTTACCAGGATCAGATCAGCGGTTATGGTGGAATTAAGCATTGTCTGATCCCCTCCCCAAAACACGTGATCGTTGGCTATGATAAAAATGGCAAACTCACCGATTGGTTATATGCCAGGCAGCAAACAGCACAAAGCATGTTGAAGATCCTGGGATATAAATAAAGAGGCCCTTTCACAGGGATACTAACGCAATGTGTGGGTAAGATAAAAAAGGCCTGGAATTCTTATAAAAACTTATTGCCTTACTCTCTTGGATCTTGTCGTACCCCTTTTTGTAGCCTCTGTTGGTGGTTCTCTGGGTACAATCCTATTCTCAATGATAACGGTTTCCGTCTTTGTGGTATCCCCGCTCGCCTGCGCCTCATCACTTTGCTTTGCATTCTTTGTAAAAAATTCTTTCAGGTCAATAGTGTCGGAAGGATTACCACTATCAAATTGCATAAAGCGTAAAGCGGTGGTACTATCCGATGATCCTTGCGATACGCCTGGCTTGAATACTCTTGTTGAATACTCTTTGGCGACTTCACAACTGGCGGCTGATGCTACCAGTAGCAGAACGATCGCGGCCTGCAGGGCTGCTGCTGATTTCATGGCTAAAATTTTAAAAAGTCAGTTCGGGTAGGGATCAGTTTTTATTTTTCGACTTGCCGTTTCCTTTTTGATAGTTGGAATTCTTTTCCTTTTGAGCTTTTTGTTTTCCGGAGCCATGGTAAGTGCTGCTGTTCTTTCCCCGGTATTTCCAATCATCATACTCACCCTGGTCGTAATCCATATTCTTCAAATATTTTTCATCAAGATAGAACCGGTTATCGTAACCTTTCCAATACATAAAACCTTCAGGGTTCTTATAGTAATAACGGCCATCGTTATACCGGCCAATAACGATATCTGGTGTCCGACGGATGATCAGTGGGTAACGCCGATATGCGTATTTTTTACGTTGGCCGGGCGCATATATTTTAGCAGACTTGCCGCCATAAATTTTCTTGGCCTGGCCCGGAGGCAGATTTTGTGGATTAGGATCGCTGCCACGATATACCGGTTCATCACGTCTTGGGTATTCAGTGGGGTAATCACGGCGGGGATAATCAGGATAAGGATCAGTTGGATTTCCTCTTGGGTACGTTCTGCCGGTTGGCCTGCTTGTTTTACAACTAATGGCAAAAACTAAAATTGCAAACAAACTAACCGCTTGTAGAATTTTGACCGTTTTCATATACAGGATATTTACATTTATAAGCACAATTCATTTACCAAAA
>DASTIZ010000477.1:0-7001 GCA_035717045.1 Chitinophagaceae bacterium | reverse complement strand
GGAGGAGGACAAGCAAAAGATTGCATCCTTCTACCGGCATGTGCTTGGCCATCATGAAGATCCACCGTATTACTGCGAGCCATGGATCAATCGTGCGGTCATTATTCAACATTTACATTCACCCGCGATGTGGAGTGTCTTCCAGTTACAGGACATCCTGGGCATGAGTGAAACATTGCGGCGTGAGAATCCTCATGAAGAAAGAATAAATGTTCCCGCTGATCCGAACAATGAATGGAAGTACCGCATGCATTTGCTGCTCGAAGATCTTATTAATGAGAATGAGTTTAATGAGGAGCTAAAGGATTACATTCAATCATCCGGCAGGTAATTCCGATTGTTTTCAATTTAAAGGTGATAAGGTTGATTAATGTCCGGTATCTAATTCCACTAAGATTATTGAATAAAATTGCTTAAAATCTTAGTAGCAACTGCGTAATCATTCGGATAACCTTATGACCTTATTTTTATTTACCAATGAATAGTGTCCACCAATCTATATTTGACCTATGAAAGTGCATTGCCATAAATTCAATCTTCCTTTTCGTTATCCATTTACAATTTCAAGAGGTACTAAAACTCATCAACCGACTTTGATTGTCGAATTGGAGCATTTCGGATTAAAAGGTTATGGTGAAGCTCCTGCTATAAAATATTATGATATTACTGTGGAGCAAATGATTGATGAACTTGAAAAAAAGAAACAGTTTGTGGAAAAATTTGCTTTTACAGAGCCCGACCGTTACTGGCATTACCTGCATCATCTTTTTCCCGACAATCCATTTCTTGTTTGTGCTTTGGATATCGCTGCCTGGGATCTGTATGGCAAAATGAAAAAGAAAACGCTTTACCGGCTCTGGGATCTTGACATTTCAAAAAATCCGGTGACCGATTATACCATTGGTATTGATACGATTGACAAAATGGTGGAAAAGATGAAAGAAAAACCCTGGCCGATCTATAAAGTGAAAGTAGGTACCGAAAACGATATTGAAATGGTCAGTGCTTTGCGACAGCACACAGATGCCGTGATCCGTGTTGATGCAAATGCCGGATGGACAACCGAGCAAGCTTTGGAAAAAATTCCTTTGTTGAAAGCATTGGGTGTTGAGTTGATCGAGCAGCCGTTGGCACGAGATAACTGGGAAGGAATGAAATTACTTTTCCAAATATCCCCGCTACCGTTATTTGCAGATGAAAGTTGTGCATTGGAAGATGAAGTGAAAAAATGCCACGGCTATTTCCATGGAATTAATATAAAGCTTACTAAATGCGGCGGTATAACACCGGCAAGAAGAATGATCAAAAAAGCCAGGGAACTGCATATGCAGGTCATGATCGGTTGTATGAATGAAACGACAGTTGGCACTGCAGCAATCGCCCATTTATTGCCGTTGCTCGATCATGTTGACATGGATGGACCGCTGTTACTGGCGGAAGACATTGCAACGGGAATAGGTTACGAAAATGGTAACATCAGTTATTCCGATCTGCCGGGGCTCGGTGTTGACATTCTAACGGATAAATTTTATCCGGGAAAATAATTTCCCGAAAATAATAACGTTATAAGCTCAGCAAATTAACGTTTGCCCATATCCATTATCTATGAAAAACAGTGCTAAAACCCTGCTTGCGTTATCATTTTGCCTGCTTGTATTCAGTTTTCATTCCTGGTCACAAAATGAAAACAAAGCCACCTGGCTTGGCGTGTTTATCGGCAAAATGAATTATCAAGGCGATCTGAACCCGAACAGCTTCGTCTTTGCCCGCTCAAAAGCAACGGCTGCAGTAACCGTCCGTCAATCGTTCAACCGGTGGCTTTCTCTAAAAGGCGGACTCGCTATCGGGAGCATTCAGGCTGCCGATAAATACAACAGGGATTATCTGAAAAAAAGAAACCTCAGTTTTTACACAACAATAAAAGAGGCTTCGATTAGCCTGGAAACGTCACTGCTTGACCTTTCGACGACCCGGTTTACGCCTTATATCCATGGAAGTATTGCTTTGTATCACTTCAATCCATGGGCTTATGATAATAATGGCGATAAAACCTTTTTGCAACCGCTAAGCACCGAAGGGCAGGGGCTTTCTCAATTTCCCAGACAAAAACCGTACAGGCGTACTCAATTGAGTGTCGGTTTTGGAGTCGGCGCTCGTTATGCGATCAATGAGAGTATGAATCTCGGAGTCGAATTCAGCCAGCGAAAAACGTTTACAGATTATCTCGATGATGTGAGCAGCATCTATGTCGACCGGAACGTTTTGTTGCAGGCAAAGGGTACCAAAGCAGTTGAAATGGCATTTCGTGGCAATGAATTGCCCGGTGGATCAGCCTATCCAGGCCATGGTGAACAGAGAGGTACTCCGTCGGAAATGGACTGGTATTATTTCTTTGGCCTCAATATAGAAATAAGATTTTCTGCCTTCGCAAAATTCTTCAGGATCTTGCATAATGAGAATTCAGGTGCAATCCATAATCTTCGTTGCCCTAGAAATGTACTCCAATAAGTAAAAGCAGATCGGAATAGTTTAAAACAACGATTCCCGGGTTTCAGGCCTTATTTTTGTATAAACAGCGCAAACCCGGATAATGAAGCCCGTTATTCTGTTCATTTTTTTACTGGTGAATTTCTTTTCGCTCCCTGCCCAGCGTGTTCACATTGGAATTGCAGGCGGGCTTGCAAATTATAATGGTGATATTCTTGACAGGCTTTATCCTAAAAAGCTCACTAATGGCTTTATCGGGCTGACTGTTCATTACGAGTTGCAGGATCAAATACTACTTCGCGGTTCTTACAATTTTGCCAGGGTAAACGGTAGTGATGCGTTTAGTAAACAACAGGTGTTGCAGGAAAGGAATCTCCAATTTGAATCGGCAGTTTCTGAATTTGCCATAACCGGCGAATATTATTTGTTCAATTTATATGAAAAAAGGTTTTCGCCATATGGATTCATTGGCATAGGTATTTTTCATTTTGATCCCTACTCATCGGATTCTTCAGGAAGAAAGGTTTTTTTACGACCGTTAAGTACCGAAGGCCAGGGAATCTATCCCCATAAAAAAACATATTCACTGTGGCAGCCAGCTGTACCTATCGGCGGGGGGATCAAATTTGCGATTACTGAAAACCTCCGCATAGGATTTGAAATCGGTTTACGAAAATTATTTACCGATTACCTGGATGATGTAAGCACAAGCTATCCTGATTTCAATGATCTGCTTGCAGCAAGAGGGCAAACTGCTGTGGATTTTTCGTATCGTGGTGACGAATATCCCGGGGGCGATCCGAATTTCCCAAGCAAAGACACACAACGGGGCGGTGCTGAGCAAAAAGATATTTATTACTTCACTGGTCTTACTATTTCTTTTCGTCCCTCATTTGGCGGAGCCGGCGGTGGTCACACTAAAGGTTTTGGCAGGAAGAATAAATTTGGATGTCCAACGGTACCGCTTTGAGTAATTAGTTGTAATGGATAATTAGATATTGGCTATTCAATGGCATGATTTTGCCTGAATAAGATTGATATTTACAAATTAAATTTACGTTCGGTAATAAGCAATGGCATATCGTAACCAGCAACATTTTATTGAAAGCTTAGAAAAAGCAGGTGAACTACTTCGTATAAAAAGCTTTGTTGATCCAAAATTGGAGATGGCTGAGATCACAGACCGGATGAGTAAACAACCCGGAGGAGGCAAAGCATTGCTATTTGAAAAAACCGGGTACAGCTTCCCCGTGCTCATGAATGCTTACGGCAGCGAAAAAAGAATGTGTATGGCGCTTGGCGTACAGCACTTGGATGATGTGGCTAAGGAGATAGAAAATTTATTCAAACTATTATCGACTCCCAAGGAAAGCATCATTGATAAGCTAAAATTGCTTCCAAAGCTGAATGAATTTGGTTCATGGATGCCAAAAGTAAAAAAAGGAAGAGGGGAGTGCCAGGAAATAGTGATGAATGAACCCGATATCACCAAGCTTCCGGTTATTACCTGCTGGCCAAAAGATGGCGGGCCTTTTGTAACACTTCCCGTGATCCATACAAAAGATCCAACTACAAACACAAGAAATGTTGGCATGTACCGCATGCAGGTGTTTGGCCCAACACTTACCGGAATGCATTGGCATAAGCATAAAGTTTCTGCAAAGCATTTCAATGAATATAAAAAACTCAATAAGCGGATGCCCGTGGCCGTCGCGCTTGGCGGTGACCCTGTTTATGCTTATTCTGCAACTGCACCGCTGCCGGAAAACGTTGATGAATATATGCTTGCCGGCTTTTTACGAAAGAAAAAAGTTGAACTGGTGAAATGTTTAACCCAACCGGAGATTGAAGTGCCTTCCGATGCTGATTTTATTATTGAAGGGTATGTCGATCCGGAAGATGAGTTGATATGGGAAGGCCCTTTTGGCGATCACACGGGTTATTATTCTTTACCTGATTGGTACCCCCGTTTTCATATCACCGCAATCACTCATAAAAAAGATCCCGTATATCCAGCTACAATTGTTGGCATACCTCCACAAGAAGATGCGTGGCTTGGAAAAGCGACCGAAAGGATTTTTTTAGCGCCGATCAAAATGACATTGATACCCGAGATTGCTGATATGGATATGCCGGTGGAAGGCGTCTTTCATAACCTTGTCATTGCAAAAATTAAAAAAGATTATGCGGGCCAGGGACAAAAAGTGATGAATGCAATGTGGGGCGCAGGCCAAATGATGTTTAATAAGATTCTGGTGTTAGTGGATGGTGATGTAAATATCCAGGACTATGAAAATTTGGCTAAGTATGTTTTCAGGAATATGAACCCAGTCACCGATATTTTTTTCTCCCAGGGCCCGATGGATGTTCTTGATCACAGTTGCAGTAAACTGGGTTTTGGTGGAAAAATGTGCATTGATGGTACCTTTAAGCACGACGAAGAGATTGATGAGAATTTTCAACGTTCAATGCTCAATGATCGATTTTCAATTGATGGCTTAAAACCTCAATTTCCCGAAATAGCTGGGATCAATTGTGCACTATTGAAAAAAGAAATTCCTTGCATAATTATTTCAGTAAAGAAAAACCGGAGAGGACATATCAAAGAATTGCATGAACAAATTGGCACCTTAGAAGAACTAAAAGGTGTAAAGATGATCCTCTATGTCGAGCATACCGTTGATGCAAATGATCTGCCCACAGCGTTATGGCGGTTTTGTAATAACCTCGATCCCAAACGAGATTCAGTCATCACTCGGCAGTCGGCAGTCCGCAGTCCCCAACCTACCCACCACACACCACTCGCCACTCACCAATACACGGCCTGCATTGGTTTCGACGGAACCCGTAAAACAAAAGAGTATGATGATTTCAACCGGGACTGGCCAAATATTATTGTGGCTGATGACGAAACGATAACGGCAGTGGATAGGAAATGGAATGATCTGGATATCGGGAAATTTATTCCGTCACCATCATTGAAATTCAAGGACCAGATGTATGGGGAAGAAGCAATAGTCGATCCTGCCCAGGATCGATAACACCACCAGGTTGCACTTTTAGTCTATAATATAATAAGATATGCATTGACGCCACATTCTCCCTGAAAATTCTACCGGCAATTCCTGGCAAGGTGCGTTATTCTTTTTTGACTACGATCCGCTGCGAATCTTCCATCATGACTTCATTAAAGAAAGTTTTCACTGAAGAATACTTTTCTGCGGGAATATGGTGCTGGGTGAGCACGAGTTTTGCCGTAGTTACGATCGCATTTTGTTGCTCATCATACCAATGTTTGCTATGGTAGCTTCCAAACTCATTCTTCATCTGTTTTTCTTTTGGCAATGCCTCAACCTGGTAACCGGCTGGCAATTTATAAATGGTGGTATCCGTTTTTTCAAACGGGCACTCAAATAAATAATCCTCAGAACGATTTTCCTGCGACGGCAACTTTGCTGACCAGATTTTATAAATACGGGGCCTGAGGAACATTTTACTTCCCGCCGTAAAATCATTTATTTTCTCAATTCTTAGTTGAATTCTCGTATTGAGAGGCTTGATATTCTTTTCACCAAAACTCAGTTCAAATTCATCAGGATTCGGGAATCCGAAAGCATTGACAAAATATTGTTTTTGCAGATCCGCTTTTTCCTGGCTTAGTGCCAACTGTTCATATTTGAATTCCCCTGTTGTGGTGATTATACTCTCTGTATTTCCGGTACCATCATCATTCATTCTAACGGTGGTGGTCATCGTGAACTTATTCTGGTAAGATTTACTCTTAGGCGTAGGAATTAAGACGCCTCCGTTTTCAGTAAGCACCAAAGCATTCCTGTTTTCAGTGAAATTTCCCAGGTGGCCAAAGTCTGCAAGATTGCTGGTACATTCCAACCATGCCGTGTCTTTTTCCATGGGTACACAAAGTATCTGGTGATTAAACCCATCATAAGGGAAATCAGCATCAACAGGTGACCGGTCAGAACCGGCATTTATCCACGCAGAATAACTTTTTATGTTTACCGCATTAAGACAGGCCTGCATATAGTTACTAAGCGCTTTACAATCCCCATACTTTTTTTCATGAACAAAGTTTGCCGGAAATGGTCTAAACCCGCCAATTCCCAGTTGAATACTTACATACCTGAAGTTTTTTTGAAGATGATGGTAAAGTATCTTAACCTTTTCAATATCATTGCTGGCCCCTGCGACCAGCTTCCTAATCTCGGATTGGTAAGCATCGGATAATTGATTTGTTGTCTGAACAAGTTCATTATACCACAAGCCCATGCCTTTCCATTGAGACATGTCTCCACGATGACCATCATACTCAAATTGATTGGCGGCAATAAGTAATCTTGGGATCTTAGCGAATTCACCCGAACCGGCTTCCGGTTTTTTTGCTGTCAGATTTTTTACTTCCCATAGGTAATTCTTTTTTGAACTGACATTCGTAACGACCGGCGTGATATTAATGTTCTTGGCTCTATAGTGTATATCAATTTCAGCAGGAACCT
>DASTIZ010000476.1:0-4757 GCA_035717045.1 Chitinophagaceae bacterium | reverse complement strand
CGTCTGGTGGGATGATGAATTGATCGAGGAAAAGACAGGCAGGTTTAATATCAGCACACCCGGTAAAACTCCCTACCTGTCATCAGCCGATTTTAATTGCCCGGGAAGTGGAAAGATGATGCTGGATGGCGACGCCGCTTTAAAAAACAGAACAGAATCCATACAAGGACCCATACATCTTGAAAAAACCAATGAAACGTCATTTCCGGATGAATGGGATTTTATAATTGAAAACTACACTTCAGGAGCCAGCGATCCTTACTACATTGATAGCATAGCTTCCATTGCATCCACCCCGGTTACTCCTGAAGAAAAGGTTATTCCTCAAACCAGAACGGCTGTTCCGGGCAACAACAGGGAAACAGTGAGGAGCGATCCAAAGCCAATTCAAAAAACCGAACCGATAAAACCAACCGTACAACCAAAGGTGGAACAGAAACAGGTAACCGTAAAGAAAACTATTGAAGAAGAGTTTAAAGTAAGAGAAAAAGTAATTGCTGTTGAAATTCCGGTCACCGGTGATTCTATTGAACTGCGATTTTATGACAATGCGCAGATTGACGGCGATTCCATTTCCCTTTTCTTAAACAACAAACTTATCTTTCAGCATATCCGATTAACGGCTGTAGCATATACGATCAAATTGCCGGTGAATGACCTGGATGAAACAAATGAACTGGTCATGGTAGCTGAAAATCTTGGTGAGATCCCGCCAAACACATCTTACATGCTGGCGATAGTTGATGACAAACGTTATGAAGCCATGCTAAAAAGTACGGAGGAAAGCAGTGCCGTTATTCGCTTATCCAAACCGAAAAATCAAACCAGCGCTATTAAAAACTAAGTTTGGCAAACACCGGAAAATGATCGGATGAAAACCTGCCTTCCCATGTTTGCGATAAGGTAGCATGCTGCAGCACTTTCCATTTTCCTTTTATAAAAATGAAATCGATAGGCTGCAAGTCGATCTCTTTTGATGTAAACCCGTTAAACGTTCCCCCGGGTCCATAATGCGGCGTTTTACTCACCAGCTTTGTATCAATAAAGCGATCGCGATCGCTTGAGTCAATAAGTATCCTTATTGGGTCATCAGCTGGTTTGGAATTGAAATCGCCCGTAATAACTACCGGATCCTTACCGGCTATCTGGTTTACTTTTTGTTTTAACAGCTTTGCACTTTCTTTTCTTGCTTCTTTACCAATATGATCAAAATGGGTGTTGAAAACAAAGAATACCTTCCTGCTTTTTAGGTCTCTGAACCTTGCCCAGGTTACAATTCTTGTAATGGCAGCATCCCAGCTCTTGCTGCCCGGAACTTCAGGTGTCAGGGATAACCAGAAGGTTGATGATCCAAGAAGTTTCAATCTTGTTGTATCATAAAAAATAGCTGAGTACTCCCCTTTTGTTTTACCATCATCACGGCCAACACCAGTGTATTTATACTGGCTAAGTGCCTGCCGCAGGTCCATTACCTGTTCATGTAACGCTTCCTGGACACCGAGTACATGTACATGATGAAACAGTACCTGTGAAGCGGCTTTATCTTTCCGGTACGGCCATGCATTCAAACTGTCATTTTTTGTATTGTACCGGATGTTAAAGGTCATTACATTCAATTCCTGTGATTGAATGCTCATTGTTATCATGAAACCCACAGCAACAGTTATTCTTTTCATAGACCAGTAGTCTGATTATTCAAATGATTGTTAGCAAAGAAAAGAAGATTAATACACTTTTATTTCACATTTCATCGTTTATAGTTTTGTTATTTTATTTATTCTGTATAATTTCAATGTACCATTATTTTCTATTATTAATACTTACTAACCAATTATGAAAGTAAACCCCGCAACAAGTAAAGACTATGACATAGTCGCCAATCACCAGTTTGCAGAAATCAGAAAAGACAGATCTACGGGACAACAGGTTTTATTCGCATTAAGAAGTTTTAAAAAAGGAGAAAAAATAAGTCCATTAGGCGCTGCTTTTGTTTCTGACAAACCCTCTTACCTGACAGTGCAAACAGGAAATAAAACTCATATCGCATTACATCCTTATTTCCTGCAGTACATTAATCATGGATGCGATCCCAATTGTTTTTTTGATACTACCAGGGGAGAAGTAACCGCCTTGCGTGACATTGCAGAGGGCGAAGAGTTCACATTCTTCTATCCCTCGACAGAATGGGATATGGCCAGCCCGTTTCAATGCTATTGCAATCAACCGGGTTGTTTAGGCTATATCAACGGCGCCGCCCATATTCCTGAAGAGATCCTTAAGCGCTATAAGCTGAGTGATTTTATCAAAAGAAAATTGCTATACCGCCTTCGCAAACTGAAAAGGGCATAATGACCCATCCTTTAATCCTGACTTAACAGGGACCACCAACACACGGGCCTGGCCGCGTTTGTTTATTTCAACTGTTTCAGAATTTCTTCGATGGCTTTATCTAACTGAGGGTCTCTGCCGTTTAACTTATCATCGAAATTATTGACAACCAGAATATCAGGTTGTACCCCTGTCATTTCCATATCTTTTCCTTCAAGCGTATAACATCCCCATGCCGGCATGCGAACCGTTGAACCATCCACTAAAGCGATGCTGCTTGTAAAAATGATCCAGCGATAAGTTTCATTACCGACGATCTTTCCAAGTTTCAGGGCCTTAAAACCCTGTGATGTCATTTCTGCATCACTTAAGGATTGTTCATTGATCAGTAAGACGATCGGTTTATCGCTGGGTGAAAAGTTCGACTGTTGCGTTAACTGACCTTCACGATACTTCCAGTTCAGGTAAGATCGCTGCGAGAGGAATTTCAAGACTTCGTCATGCACATTGCCGCCGGTGTTATAACGCAAGTCAAATATCAATGCATCCTTCTTACTGAGCTCCTGGGTCATATCAATCATGAATTGGTCCAGTTCGAACTGTCCCATGTTTTTCATGTAACCGTAAGCAATCCTTCCTTTTCCTTTTTCATCGACCCTTTTTTGATTGGCATCGATCCATTCATCGTACAGATTAGTAAACAAAGTAGCCTGCGGATGAATTTTAACATTGATCATTTGCCCATTGCGGTTAAAGGTCAACCGCAGTTCCCTGTCTCGTGTCGGCGCTGTGAAATAATAATTCCGATCCATTTTTTTGTCAACTTCTTTATCATTGACCTTAACCAACACATCGCCAGGTTTGATGTCGATAGCTTTTCGATCAGCAACAGAGCGACGCGCGACATACTTTACTTTATGAGGCTCGTCATTTTCAAAAATGATCCCCGTTTCCATTGTTTGATTTTGCAATGGAATTGTTTCATCAGTCCCAAACGTGCCAAAACCCTGGTGTGATGAATTTAATTCCCCCAGCATATCATTCAACATGACTCTCAGGTCGGCCCGCGTATTTATATGAGGTAAGAATTGTCTGTAATAATTCCTTGTTTTCATCCAATCCACGCCGTGAAACTTATCATCATAATACCCTTCTTCCATTTGCGCCCATGCCTCATAGAACATTTGACTGAATTCTCCGGAAAGATTTCTTCTAAACGTATAGCTGGTGCTGACAGGATCAACTTTGTTGGTTTCAAGATTGAGTTTATTGATCGTTCCATTAAACAATACATACAGCTTATCACTAACTTCGACAATATCGAACCCAAAGCTGTTATCGGTATTTGCAATCTTCTCTGTTTTGTTGGGTTCAAATGGCTCGATCACGGTTTTCCAAAGTGCATTTCTTGCTTCACCGTGATTACTTGTATACAACACCGTGGTTTTATCTCCTTTTTGATAGACTGCCTGTAAGAATTGTGCACCCAGGGACGGACTGATCTGTTCCAACCTTTCCATGATGAGGTCCATATCTATCGACAAGGGAACTTTCATGGAATCAACTGGCGGCGCTTTCTTAGTTGTATCCTTTTTTTCTTCTTTAAATAATTCATTGTATTTGTCGATACGGTAGGGTTCATCCAGTTTTTCTAAGGGCAGGCGATATACTCTTGCGTTGGGCATTCCAAATGGATAGCCAGGCTTCAATCGCTGTGATGTGAAATAAATGTATTTGCCATCGCCCGACCAGATGGGGCCTGTTTCAGTGACCCCTGTGTTTGTAAGATTGATTGTTTTACCTTCCCGGATATTATAAACGAAAATGTCGTCTTCAAAATTTCTTTTCGCAGTAAACAAGACATATTGATCGTTGGGTGAAAAGCCAGGGTCGCTATTCTGGAAAGCCCATATCTCATCCTTTACAATTGTTTTACTTTGGAGCGTTTTCAGGTCAAGCAAACGAACCTCATCACGACCGCTCAGGTACACAGCCAGTGTTCTTTTTTTGTTCAGCACAATATCCCTGTTGTTTCTTTTTTCGTTGGTGACCTGTTTCGGCGTTCGGCTGCTATCCGCCCTTATCGTTAACCAATTGTAATAACCATCAGGCGTGGTTTGATTATATAATAGGGTTTTATTATCACTCAACCACTTTACTTCACGTGCTCTTTCAGCATTGCCCCGGTTTATTTGCTGAATGAATTTCCCCTCCACATCGCTTACAAACAACTCTCCTCTCGAAACAAAAGCCAGCTTTTTTCCATCAGCAGATACGTCAAAATCCCCGATATTACCTCTTACTTCAAAATCTTTCTCTTTCGGCAAAACATTGTTGCGGATGATAGAAATATCCAGTTTTTTCGCATCGCCACTTTTTACATCGTACATCCAAAGCTGGTAATCTTTTTCAAAAACAACTTTTTCACC
>DASTIZ010000475.1:0-5885 GCA_035717045.1 Chitinophagaceae bacterium | reverse complement strand
ACTACAATGTCCCCCATGATCATGGCACCTTGTTTTGAAGGCGTGAAAGCTATCCATGTACCCAGGCCCATGGCAGGCACTATTTTGAATCCATCTACATTTATGCTCAGATCATTTTGGGGAACAGTAATTTTATATTCCCCGTTATTACTCTTTCCTTTCATTCCAATTATTCGTTCGATAGCTGCCGTATCTATTGGGGTAAAGCGCTGCCTGTTTTTTTGTGCAGGTGCAGGCAGAGTAAAAACTATGAATGCGAAAACAGGCATGAATGTAAAACACTTCCTGGTAATCATTAGCATTCGAAACATAAGTTGAATAATTTAGTTTTAAGCGAAAAAGGGCTGTAAACTGTAGCGAATGTCCGGAATAGTGCCGGAAGTAAGAACAAACATGAGCTGGGTGGTTTTTAACTCTTGTTTTTAGTTGCTCCGTACGCCAGACAAATACAACCATAGGATTCGTTGTTTTTTGTCTCGATAGCTATCGGGACGGATAACCCGAAGGATTACAAAAAAAATCATCCACGTGTGTGGTCGGATCGTCCTTTAATTTATTTAATAATTTGCTTCCAGGTGGACCTTTCTATTTTCCCGTTCCTGGTTAATTATTTCTAATTTTTTATTTAACCCGGCTATTTTTCCTTCATACTGCGCAACCTTCTCTTCAATTCTTTTTCTTTTGGCTTTAGGGATGGGTCCGGTGATTTTAGATTGCAATTTGGCAACCTGCTCTCTAAGTTTATTTCTATTACTTTCTAATCGAGCCTTAATTTTAGCGATCTTTTCTGCTCTTTTTTCATTCAGATAATTAACCAGATTCAACACTTTGCGTCGTTCAGCTTTTATCGAAATTTTTAATTCTCTTTCTGCACTTCGTATCTCTTCATCAATTTTATCAATTTGGTCCTGCTCATAAGTGTCCCAGTCTATTTTTGAGTCGCTTCTCAAAATGTGGCCACCAAAAGGTTGCATAAAACTGTCGACCAAACCCGGGCTTGGCTCTTCTATTTCTGCAATAATTGCAATTGTACCTGGAGTGATCCTGTTCTTAATCTTGTTTCCGAAATCTTCAGCAAAATCATAATGCGTGACTTCGGAAATACCTCCGGCTATTGTTCCCGCAAACATGCCAATCACAAGACCAACGGGGCCGGCTAACACGCCTAATAAACTGCCGAAGGTAAATCCGGCGAGTGTTCGCCAGCCTTCTCCTGAGTCATGACTTAGTACTTCCGTTTCATCATTTGAATTCTTGCGGAGTAGTACCTTATCATAAACAGTGATGTCACCCAATGAGTCCAGTTCATTTAGTTTATGAAGGGCCTCATTTGCTTTTGTTTCTTCAGTAAAAGCAACTACAATGATCTTTTTCATTTTATTTTTTTTACAGGTTAAGAGACGGGAGCGCAGAGACCTAGCCCTGGTATATCCCGGCAAAAATTCAATTTTTGGGAGGTTTCAGCCAATGATATCAGTTTGTGTATTTCATGATTAATGTTAGGACCCGGGCAGATGGGATTGGTGCCGGAACATATCAGTTTTCCCTGGAAGGCCCCTCAGAACTAGGGACATACGGATCAAAAACCATAATAGCTGTGGCCTTACTTCTCGCGCTGACCTTAATCCCGGATTAATGTGGAAAGACTCAAAAATTAATTGGTTGCTCCTTCGGAGCAGATGCTTAGTTACTCCCGATAGCTATCGGGACTAAGAACGACCAGGATTTTTATGGTATTCTTTATTGGTTTGAAGAAAGAAGGAGCATGCGACCCGCTTTATGCGGCACTCCGGACATTTAGAGCAGTGCACAGAATGGATAACTGAATAGTGTGACGATAAACTTCAGAAGTATGAATAGACCTTCTGGTTTTGAAATAAATAGTTACATTGAAAGTTAAAAGGTTCGGGCCAGGCTATCAGTATGGAAGTTCACCATCATGCGCACACTCCAGACCCCGGTTTGCACCGGGGCAAGAAAAGATGGACCCACTATTTCTGGGAATTCCTCATGTTATTCCTTGCTGTGTTCTGTGGTTTTTTAGCGGAGAATATAAGGGAGCATCGTGTAGAGCACCACCGGGAAAAACAATTCATGAGAACGATGCTCGAGGATTTAAGAAGCGATACCGCTCTTCTGTCTTATGCATCCAGGTATTGGGACACGATAAACGTCAATATTGATTCACTGGCCAGCGTTATTCAGATCCCGGTAATTCCGGGGAATGAGGCAAAACCATACCAATTCATAAACCGGGCGCTGGATTATTATAGCTTTAGTCATAATGACCGGACCATTTCTCAATTAAAAAATTCCGGTGGTTTTCGCCTGATCCGGAATGCCAGGGTAGCCAACAAGATCATTTTGTTCGACCAGTTTAACAATGATGCGATGAAGAACATTGCAGAAATTCGCACGTCCTTTTACAAAATAGCAATGCAACTGGCCAATAAGGTTTTTGTACAGGACATCATCAATGTATTATTTAAGCGTAATCATTTGGCCCGCCCCGGCACGAATGACATGGCGTGGGTTGACAGCATGCTTCAAAGGAATAAAAATCCACTTCCGGCTAATGAATATAACGCTGCGCTTTTTGAATTCAAAAATGCATTGCAGGCATACCGGAAGGATTATTCAAACTTGAAATTTGGGTATGATAATTTGAAGGTGAAGATGGAGGAGTTGATAGAGTTGATTCGGAAGGAATATCATCTCAAATAAGGGAGAGCTTATCTGGTTGTTGGAGATGGGAGTCGGTAAATTGATGTTTCTTTAGATTTGAACACCAACGGCATAAATGACTCGTGAATTTTTTAGTATTCAATATTGCTTTGAAGAACAAGAAGAATACTGGTGACATCGGGGGACGGGCTTTTGACATTTCCAGCTGGAGGAACCACTTATCGCAATGGTTTATTGTAATGCGTCCTTACCGGGGACATGTCCATTCAATCATAATGCCTTAAGCTTTTCTCCTGCATACTTCGCGGCCCGCTGATCATTTTTTTCAATCGCCTGGGCCTTTGCTGCCTCATACATTTTACGGGCTTCCTCTTTTTTACCCGTTGCGAGATAGCCATCACCATAGATCACTTTTAAAAAGGCTTCACCGGCAAAAATTGTCTGCGCCCATTGCATCCATTTCTCCCAGGTAGAAAAATCTTTGGCAGCAAGGAATGCCTCGGCCATTTGTACCACAAAACCCGGATGCAATTGAATGTTCAGGTCTTTGAATACCTGCTGATGACTTTGCAGCACTGAATCGATACCTTTCGCCTCAACCCAATCATAGAATCTTACGAATGAGGGCCTCGTTACCGGCTTCAATGACTGGTGTAATACCAGGCGAAAATAATTTTCAATGATCGGCCGGCTGTTCATGTATTGATTTGTGCAGGAAGTGATAATATAACCTGATGTAGCGTCCGCAAATGCATCAACAGAAAACCCCGCGCCGCCGCCATTATGACCATAAATATCTGTTCCGGGCACCAGGAAATTATGATAGGTTTCCAATCCATAGGCATAAAACCTGTACACGCTATCTTTTGGTGCCGTTTGATTCGCTGTAACCATTGTCCGTAAACTGGATGATTTTACAAGTTTCCCATTGTGAAGGGCTGACATAAAAATTTGCAGGTCTTTTGCAGTAGATATCCACCCCCCGGCGCCGCTGGCAAATGGTCCAACTGTTTCCTCCATTCTTACATATTTTATACTACTAAGGATCCGGTAAGGTTGAGCACCGGTGTTTTCCGGCATAACAGTATCTTTCAGGTGACGGGTATCTTTCATAGCGAGCGGTAAGAAAATATGCTGCCTGTAATATTCATCGAAAGGGAGCCCCGAAACCTTCTCCACAATAAATGAAAGCAGTATGTAGCCGGAATTGCTGTAATACATTTCTTTACCCACCGAATCAAAGGCAAGTGGTACTTCTTCAATTATCTTCCGGAGCTCAGATCTTGTATAAGCTTTTTTGAATTGCCATTGTGGATGGTCCCATGGACTTTGCAAACCGGAAGTATGATTGAGCAAATGATGTAGGGTGATCTTGTCTGAATTTTTGATCCGGGTATCCGGCAACAATTCTTTTAAATTTTGATCAAGACTCAGCTTTCCCTGCTCAATCAACTGGAAGATGGAAACGGCCGTAAACATCTTGCCGACTGATTCAGTTTTAAAAAGTGTAGAAGGAGTATGCAGTAACTTTTTTTCCAGGTTGGCAAATCCATAAGCCTTTTCATAGATCAGCTGGTCACCTTTCGCGATACGGATCACCCCGTGATAACCGTTGGCTTCATAGACATTGGTTAAACTATCAAGTAACCTTTTATCCTGTGCCCGGGTTGCAGACATCACCGACAATCCAAGCAACAACATCAATACTTTGTTATTCATCGACTAAACTTTAGGGGATATGACGACAAAAAGAGAGAAATGGTTACATCCTGATACAGATCATCCCACTGCCAGCATAACTCTCCTATCGTAACCCACCGATCCCAAACTGATCCCCTGCTTTTACAGGCTTATTACCCCTAAAATCTATCTCCAGCATTTTTTCGCTGGCTACATTATTATAAAACTCGTCCTGCAATACGGTGATCGTTTTCCTTGTTTTGGTTTCAATTACTTCGCCGCTGGATGGATATGCATAACGACCGTCAATGCTAAAATTTATCCAACCCGGCATATCCTGTAGTGGTATTGTGGTCAATTGCTGGTAAGGGGTTGCAGCACTAAAAACATGTAGCCGCATATTATGGCCATCGGCCAGCCATATTTCTTTTTCATCCGGGGTAAGACCGATCCCATGACTGGGATTGCCATGTCTTCTCACCGGTCCCATATTCCATCCTTTTACCTGCACCGTTGCCAGTTTCTTTCCCGTGGTAAGATCCCCAACTTCAAAACCAAGAAGACTGTCTACAGTAACAAAGGCACGCGTTTCCTTACCATTAACGGTAAATGGACGAATGAAATTAGAAAAGGGACCAATCTTATTTACCAGTTCATGTTTTTTTGCATCGGCCACATGAAGCCATGGCGAGGCAATATCATCCAGGTAAACATGGTTTCCCCCTGGGCCGTATATCGTATTATGAGCCCTGCGGTTTACTTCGATCTTTTTAATGATATTTCCACTTTCGCAATCGATCACGTTCCAAAAACTTTTTTCAAAAGATGGCAGGTACATGGTTTTGCCATCAGGCGAGATCGACATACGGTCACAACCACCTTCAAACTGTTTTTCCCAGATCAGCTTATCTGTTGACAGGTCTATACGTTGCAATGATTCAATTGTGCTTATATAAATACTATTCAGCGGAATACTGACGGCAATTCCTTTTACATTAGAAGGTGTATGATCAGGATGGAAGCCATTTGTAGCAATTCGTTTTACAAAGCGATGATTGTTGCCGATATCAAAAACCAGGATCCCATGTCCGCCATAACCAAGATAATCACGAATGCCGGGCACGGCTACATATAAATATCTTTTTACAACGTCCGGGGAAGTCACAGTCGTTGAAGATTTGTGTGCTGATGGTTTCCATCCCGATACAACAATTATAACTGCATACAATAAGGAAATTTCAAGAATTGTCCTTGCTTTCATAATCACTAATTGCTTTTAAAGATACGAAAGCGGGTTAGATGATTACGCGTTGTGGGTGTTCCTATAAGTTCGATCACAATTTTAGTTCCATAAGCACCAACAACCCAGGCAAAGCGTTTTCAGGACAATTGGTGCATCTTCATTCAGCAATAGTTGAATATCACCGAATACCCGCATTATTCTACCGCTACGAATCTTGAGTGGAAAATGCTTCTTGCAATGGAAAAATATGGCCCATATTCGGGACTAACGATAATTT
>DASTIZ010000474.1:0-2735 GCA_035717045.1 Chitinophagaceae bacterium | reverse complement strand
GTTGCCACATGACAGAAAAAGTACCCCATTTTAATGTCCAGCCGCCCGGGGAGCGTTTTTCATCAATAAGAAAACCATAAGAAATTGGAAATTGTTGTTATCTCAGTTGTTGCCTTTCTGGTTGCCATTCTCACCTTTTTTTCGGGCTTTGGACTCGGCACAATCCTAACTCCTGTTTTCATGATCTTCTTCCCCGTAGATGTCGCCATCGCATTGACAGGTATTGTTCATTTTCTCAATAATATTTTCAAATTGATGCTGGTTGGAAAAAAAGCCGATAAAAAGGTTGTATTGCGTTTTGGTATTCCGGCTGTGATCGCCGCATTTATCGGAGCATGGCTATTGCTTCAGATCACTGACCTAAAACCATTATTCACTTATACGGTTGGAGAACGGGAATTTGAAGTATCCCCTGTAAAATTCATTATATCAGTCTTACTTATCATTTTTGCCCTGATCGATCTGACTCCTTTTTTCAACAAGCTTCAATTTGGAAAGGACAAGCTTCCGATCGGAGGTGTATTGAGTGGCTTTTTCGGTGGTTTATCGGGTAACCAGGGAGCCTTGCGCACCGCCTTCCTGATCAAAACAGGACTATCAAAAGAATCATTCATCGCAACTGCAACAGTCGTTTCTGTGTTTGTTGACTTTACAAGACTGTCAGTGTATGCGACAAGATTTACGAAATCAGGATTACATGAAAATATTGCGTTAGTCATTTGTGCAACATTTGCCGCTATTACCGGGGCCTTTATCGGAAATAAGTTATTGAAAAAAGTAACGCTGAAGTTTATCCAAAAACTCGTAGCCATCATGCTAATCATAGTTTCAATAGCTTTGGGAAGCGGGTTGATATAAATATTGAATCATATGCCCGGATTTAAACCATGGGCTGGTAGAAATTATAATTAGTCTAAATATTCAGGTATGCAATCGATCAAAGATATTCCTGCCAAAACGCTTGCCCCAGGCATCACAGGGCATTACACCCACGGCGAAAACGTCACATTTGGTTATGTAAAACTTGACAAAGGAAGCATGGTGCCGTTGCATCATCATATCCATGAACAGGTCACGTATATACTCGAAGGACGGCTCGATATGACGATAGATGGGGTTGATTGTCCTATGACGCCCGGAATGTATCATGTGATCCCTTCCCATGTGCCTCATTCAGCGCTGGCTGTTACCGATTGCAAATTGATCGATGTCTTCGGCCCGGTCAGAGAAGAGTATAAAACAACGGTTCCTGTGTGGGAATAAAATTTATTCCTGTATTTTTATTTTACACATGAGACACGTTACACTGCTTCCGACCTTACTGCTTATGCATAATTTGATTATTGCACAAGCAGATAATGAAATACAGGTGTATGCGTCACCAACCATCGAGCATAAATGGACAATATTCGAAGTACACAATAACTACACTTTTAAAGGAAGTAAGTTGCTTGCTGATCCCAAAGCTGCAAAATGGTACAACACCACATTGGAGATCACTCATGGCTTTGGAAACAATTTTGAGATAGGTTTTTACACTTTCGCCGGCATTGAACCAAGTGGGGGTTATACTTATCTTGGTAATCAAATTCGCCCAAGAGTAACCGTACCTGAAAAATGGAAATGGCCCTTTGGCGTTAGCCTATCCGCAGAGTTTGGTTTTTTCCGTCCTGATGATACAACTGATTTTTTCTGGCAGGGAGAAATACGGCCTATCATTGATAAAACATGGGGCGATCTTTATTTATCATTTAATCCAAATATTGATTTTGCTATCAGTGGTGACGATAAAGGAATTGGATTTTCACCACAGTTCAAAGCGGTCTATACCATGCAACAGAAAGTTGGTTTTGGATTCGAGTATTATGGTGGACTAGGCGAGTTTAAAGATTTCCTTCCACTAAAAATGCAGGAGCACCTGCTCGGGCCGATCATTGACCTGTATATTCATCCTATGTGGGAAATACAGGGAGGTTTTCTTTTTGGCCTTACTGAAAATTCAAATCAAAGGGTTTTGAAATTGCTGTTAGGAAAAAGAATCAAAAAGTCTTAACAGTCATATCAGTTCAACCGAGTCAATAAGTCAACTGGATTAAGGATATTTTTATCAGCATGGCTATTTCACATGGACTCTTAAACCCAGAAACATCCTTATTCCCTGGTTTGGCGCATATACATATGCAGGGTCAAAGGTCAAAGCGTAAGGATTTTCTGTGGTCGGCAAAACATTTCCTGAAGCGTCGTACTCAATTCTCTTGTCAAACGGATCACGTGAACGGGCAATAATAAACGGGTTATTCTTTGCTGGTGTCCAGTTCAATAAGTTTTTTATACCGCCATATACTTCAAATGAACGGGAAACTTTCTTTGTCGCTTGTATGTTTTGTATACTCCAAACCGGAGACGTGCCTTTGCGTGGATCAAGGGAAGAACTAAGTGGTAATTGCATTGGTCCGTAAATATTTCCTGTATAGTCAAAACTGATCCCGTTAGCGGGAAAGGAATATGTGATTGCCCAGGTACCACTCCATCTTTCCGTAAGCAAAATATCCTGTTTTATTTTTTTACCATTATCCTTATTTTCAAACTTCGCGACGTCCTGCAGCGTAATACCTGTCAATATTTTTATTCTTTTCGAAAGATTACCTTCTGCATTTAAAGTAACACCCCTCGAAATGGAATAGCCATCAAGATTTTGATAAATGATCTTATTAGGATCGGTGAGGTAATCAGGA
>DASTIZ010000473.1:0-8769 GCA_035717045.1 Chitinophagaceae bacterium | reverse complement strand
TATCGAATGATAGGCGGAAAGCAACGCAGTATAACCTGAAAGTTTTGCCGTCAATTCACGTAACAAGCGATACACTTCCCTTTTTTCGTCATTTTCGAGTGAATAAATGTCATTATTGAGTTCAATGGTTTCCTCGGGCTCAATGAAAGATGTCCGGCGACTTTCACTTTCCCCGTGGAGTATCCCTTTTACCGTTCTTTTTTGTTCCGCATACACCGCAACGACTCGTCTTCCATTCAGGAAACTTTCTTCAATATCTGCCAAGTAACCCTGCTTATTCAGTTTAGCAACGATCTTGTCAAAAACTCTTCTCAGGTCATTTCGCTTCCTGTAAAGATTCATGCGAATATTTTGTAACTCACCGGAAGCATTATCTTTCACCTGTCCATTCTCGTCGAGAATATCGTCTATCAGTTCAGCGATCGCTTTCTCATAATAACTGCCTTCGAGGACTCCTGCTAACGCGTTATACACTTTTCTTCGTTCATCATCGAACCATCGAAAGATATTTTTCATCAGCTCTGCGAGCTTTCTTATTTCCATAAACTCATCACCGGAAAGAACAGCTCCGGGGATGGAGAGCAGCTTTAATTCCTTAGACAGGTTAAAAACTGGATCGTTGGGGAAATAAATGTTGTTTTGCAAAAGCTGTTTGTATTCAAAACTCTGCCGGAGTTCCGTTTCAATGAATTCGATCTTTGTATGGATTCTCAATTCATTTGCCTTTTCCATTGCATATTCGCTTCTGCAATGTGTCGAAAGCAGGGATCTTATCTTGTCAAATTCCAATTGGATATATGCGGATTGCGGGAAAAGCCTCATTGATGGTTAAAATATTTTTTGGCCAACAAAAGTAATTCTATTCGGCGTCCCTTGTGTACGCCGGGGCGGATCATCTTTGGTGATTCTATTGAGCTTTGGCGCAAATGTTGAATGCTCAATGGGGAAATCCAGCCGAGTCTGTAGACCATTTCCATTGACGAGCTTTACACAACAAGCATTATTTGTTAATGAACTCTCAAAGCTGTGGTGACCGTCGGATAGTTTACAAACCGGCCAAATCAAATCATCGTAAATTGCATTGCATTTTGAAGGTGAAACAAATTCAACAAATAAAAATCTTTATGCGAACACTTTGGTTGGCCGCCTTTACAGGCGCTGCCACATTAATTTCATGCGCACAAAACAATAATCAAAGTATAAAAATGGATACAATTAAGACATCTGAAAAAGCGGAATCAACTTTTACGGGAAAGGCTGATACTGCAACCCTGGGCACAGGTTGTTTCTGGTGTACCGAAGCCATCTTTGACCAGCTTGATGGCGTGCTATCGGTAACATCAGGTTATTCCGGGGGCTCAGTGGCCAACCCTTCTTATAAGGAAGTAACCACCGGGGAAACCGGTCATGCCGAATGTGTGCAGATCGTTTATGACACTTCAAAAATAACGTTTGATGAGCTGCTTGAAATCTTCTGGCAGGTACACGACCCGACAACGCTGAACCGGCAGGGAGGCGATGTAGGTACGCAATACCGCAGTGTGATCTTTTATCACAATGATGAACAAAAACAAAAGGCCGAGAAGTACAGGACAGAATTGGATAAAAGCGGTGCCTATGATAACCCGATCGTAACAACCCTAGAACCCTTCACCAGGTTTTATAAAGCGGAGAACTATCACCAGGAATATTATGCATTGAACAAAAACTCCAATCCTTATTGTTCTATTGTGATTCAGCCCAAGCTGGAAAAGTTTCAAAAAGTATTCAAGAACAAATTGAAAAAGCATTAAAAAAAGTAAGGGCGGGATCAAATCCCGCCCTTTGTTTTGGGTACCATTCAAATCATAGTTTTGATTTTTGTCAGAAAATAATGAATGGTTTTTCCGGACGTTTTCAAAAGATTATGGATAATGGTTCAATTGGATCTTACATTCATACATGTATCAAACGGCTTCCAGGCTGGATATGGATCTTCGTTTTTCCTGCCAGCTTGAATGAATATTGCAGGCAGGTATATGGGTTTAATGGACGTATCAGTAACGATGACAATTATATAAAAGTTCATAGCAGCAGTTAAAACAAACAAAACAATTTGTGATTTTAGCTCAAGTTGAACCGCAAACCCGCAAGGAAACTACAGGGAAAAAATGGACATTAAAAGAAGTGACTTCCAGGGTACGTTTTCAACGGATCAGATCTTGCACGTCTTGAATATTGGACTGGTTAATCGTGGATAGTGGAGAAATCTTATTCTTAGAAGCAGTCTGTAAATATAAAAACCAGTTTTTGCTTATACAAGCAATAGAATAATTTTTTCAATAGTAAATATTCGAAATGCTACTTCTTCGCTTAAATTTTCTTCTTAAAGTCGTGATCAAGAAGCAAAACCCTATTTTAAGCCGAACGGTTAAATTTACATTTCAAAATTTCAACCATTGAAAAAGATTTTAAAGGTGATCGCAATTATTAATTATTCATTATTAATTATTACTTCGGCGCACGCTCAATTTACAAAACAGGATACGCTGCGTGGCAGTAATGGGCCGGGAAGAGATTGGTGGAATGTGAAGGCTTATACTATAAATATTACTCCAGATTATACAAACAATGCGATAAAAGGGTCCGTGTCGATCCTATTTGGAGTATTTAAAACGGGAAAGAATAAGGTTATGCAAATAGATCTCCAGGAGCCTCTTAAAATAGACAGAATAGAAGCATCCGCTGAAATCAAAAAGTACTGGAGGGAGGGTAACGTTTATTTTATAGATTTTGGAGACAAAGACTTTAAAAGAACATTGGAAAATTCGAATGCGAGTACAATTAATACCATAACAATCTATTATCATGGACAGCCTACGGTAGCAAAACGTCCTCCCTGGGATGGCGGATGGATCTTTATAAAAGATGCGAAAGGACGACCATGGATGAGTGTAGCCTGTCAGGGTTTGGGAGCAAGCGTGTGGTATCCTTGTAAAGATTATCAGCCCGATGAACCTGATCTTGGTGCAAGTCTGATTATTAATGTTCCGGACTCATTGATCGCGGTGGCCAATGGAGTCTTACTAGAAAAGAAATCAAAAAACGGAATGGCTTCATGGAGGTGGAACGTTAAGAATCCAATCAACAACTACAACATTATTCCCTACATCGGTAAATATGTAAATTGGAGGGAAACCTATGAAGGTGAAAAAGGGAAGCTTGAATGTAATTATTGGGTGCTCGATTATAATCTGGAAAAAGCAAAGGAACAATTCAAACAGGCAGCACAAACACTCAAAGCATTTGAACACTGGTTTGGCCCCTACCCTTTTTATGAAGATGGTTTCAAGTTAGTGGAGGCGCCTCATCTTGGGATGGAACATCAAAGCGCCGTTGCTTACGGAAATGGTTTTCAAAATGGTTATCGCGGCAGGGATCTTTCCGGAAGCGGTTGGGGATTAAAATGGGATTTTATTATTGTACACGAAGTGGGTCATGAATGGTTTGGTAACAACATCACCACAAAAGATATTGCCGATATGTGGGTCCATGAAGGATTTACCAATTACTCAGAAACCCTGTTTACGGAATATTATTACGGAAAGGAAGCCGGCAGCGATTATTGTATTGGTACAAGAACCCTGATACAGAACGACGAACCTATCATTGGCCCTTACGGCGTAAATAAAGAAGGAAGTGGTGATATGTATTATAAAGGCGGGAACATGCTGCACACCATTCGCCAGGTGATCAATGATGATGAGAAGTTCCGGTCGCTATTGCGGGGAATGAATTCAACTTTTTATCATAAGATCGTGACTACCCAGGACGTTGAGAATTATATGTCAAGGCAATCAGGAAAAGATCTTTCAAAAATATTTGACCAGTATCTAACAACAACAATGATCCCGGTGCTTGAATATCGATTTACCGGTGATTATATGTATTATCGATGGACAAATTGTGTGACAGGTTTTAATATGCCTGTGAAACCGGACAAAGCAGATGATTGGCTAAAGCCAACTACTGATTGGCAAACCGTCTCCGTAACGGCCGATATCTTAAAAGATGGTCTGAAGATCGACCGCAATTTTTATATAACAGTAAAAAAGGTCGAATAATCGTCAATGGTTATTGTGAAAAGGAATTTTGATTGCCTATTGCTTCTTGACCATTACCCATTGACAATTGACGATAGACCATTCACTATCTTTACCGCATGAGCAACATTCGACGGCAAAGTATTATTTCGTCAATACTGATCTATGTTGGCTTTGCATTCGGTGCTTTAAATACTTATCTTTTTACCAGGGAAGGCGGACCTTTTACCAAGGAAGAATATGGACTTACTGGCGTTTTTATGGCAATCGGGTCCATCATGATGTCATTGGCCACATTGGGCATGCCTTCATACATTAATAAATTTTTTCCCTATTATAAAGATCATTTACCGAGAAAGAAAAATGACCAGCCCACGATTGCATTGCTGGTTAGCTTTGCCGGGTTTCTGCTTGTCGCTATCGGCGGTTTTTTTTTAAAAGATGTTGTTGGAAAAACATTTGCCAATTCACCGCAGGTGGTCATTTATTATTACTGGCTCTTTCCTTTTGGATTAGGACTCACCGTTTTTTCTGTGCTGGAGGTGTTGGCATGGAGTCATCACAAATCGATACTCTCAAACTTTTTCAAAGAAGTCCAATTCCGCGTCTTTGTAACCCTACTATTTGTGCTGACCAGTATGGGCCTGGTCAAAAGCTTTGACATCTTTATAAAGATCTATGCTTTTTTATATTTACTTATCGCGTTGTTTCTGTTCATTTATCTCTACAGTACCGGGAAGATCAGCTTTACTTTTTCAATAAGTAAGGTAACACGAAGGTTTATAAAAAAAATTATTGCACTTTGCAGTTTTGTATGGGGAGGGATGTTGATCTACACCCTTGCTGCGGCCGCAGACACTATTATTATTGCGTTGATTTTTCCGAACGGCGCCGGTATGGCGGGCCTCTTCACGTTTGCTCAGTATCTAACAAGCATTATACAAGCGCCCCAACGCAGTATTATAGCGGCTTCTGTCGCACATTTATCACAGGCCTGGAAGGATAAAGATTACGGAAAAATAAACCGAATCTATCAGCGGTCCTCGATCAACCAGCTGATCTTTTCCGTTGCTGTATTCTGTCTCATCTGGCTTAACTATAATGATGCGATCGCCACCTTGAATCTTCAGGCAGAATATAAAACAGTACTGAATGTGTTTCTGTTCATGGGACTGATGCGGATCATTGACATGGGTACAGGGGTAAGTGGCCAGATCATTGCTACTTCAACTTATTGGCGTTTTGATTTTATGACTGGTTTGATCCTTATTATCACTATGTTGCCATTGACCTGGATTCTTACCAAGCAACTTGGGTTAATTGGTCCGGCAGTAGCAAATCTTATTTCTTTCTTTCTATATAATTCTATTCGCTATCTTTTCCTGCTAAGAAAATTCAACATGCAGCCGTTTACGACCAGGTCATTATATGCCCTCGTGCTTGCAGGGGTATGTTACGCAGTCTGCTATTTTCTTTTCAATGACAGAACGGGAATAGAATGGTTAATAGTAAGAAGCCTGCTTTTTATATCATTATTTTTCGCCGGCACGTATTGGATGAATCTTACGCCTGATTTGAAAATTGTTTTGCAAAGTTTAAAGGATAGAGTGAGAAAATGAAATTATTGATTATTGATTATTTTTAATTGCGGAGATTATCCAGTATCCAGTATCCAGTATCCGGTATCCAATATCACCCCCTCTCTTACCGGCTAGTTACTATCGGCTCAGCAGTCTTCAATCTTCCTACGCCCACAAACTTTCTTGCCCAATACTCGTCAAAAATATGGCTGATCATAACGCCACCACTGGTCGAAGCATGAACAAACTTGTTATTCTGAAGATAAACGCCGACATGTGATACGGTACCGCGGGTATTAAAAAAGATCAGGTCGCCTTCTTTTAATTCAGTTCTCGAAATCCGGCTTGTTAAGTCATACTGCTCCCTTGCTGTTCTTGGTATGCTCAAACCGTAAACGGAACTAAATAGAAATTGAGTAAATGCGGAACAGTCAACCCCTTTTTTTGTCGTGCCACCCAAACGATAAGGTGTACCATACCAGTCATCGATAAACTCAAACATTTTTAGGTTCTTCACCTCTTCAGCCGGAGTGTTTAACAGCACCGCGTATTTGATTTGAATTGCGGACAAAGCCTCGGCGTCATTATTCCGGTATGTCTTTTCCTTTTGTGGCTCCGTTTGCTTTTTTACAGCAGCTGTTACGTCTTCATCTCCTCTTCTCGCCCGGTTTGATTCAAGCGGCACATCTATCTGGTTGAGGAATTTTGTTTCTTTTTTAACAGTATTTTTATTCGAAGTTGCCGGGGATTGCCTGGTGCCGGTAAAAGCTGTTTTCAAACTGGAACAGCTTGCCAGCAACACGATGAGGAGTGAGTAAATAAATACCTGCTTCAGCATTGAAAATCCGGTAAAAATGTGGTTGAGTCGGGTTATACGCTAAGATCTTGCCACCACTGGTTAACAAAAATAAAAATCTTTTCTATTCCTGTGGATATTATTTAAACGAAATTTGTCCCGGAAAATTGCCATTAGCTTTTATTTGCATTTGACCCATTTGATTAATATGACCGATACGACTTATTAACCATGCGCTTCTCCCATTTACACGTACATACACAATTCTCTCTACTTGATGGCGCGGCATCTATTCAAAAGCTTTATAAAAAAGCGATTGAAGATGGCATGCCTGCATTGGCAATTTCTGATCATGGAAACATGTTTGGTGTTTTTGAATTTGTCGCGGAAGCCTATAAGCATAAGAATGAAGATGGCAGTCTGAAAGTAAAACCGATTGTCGGATGTGAATTCTATATAACCAGCGATCGGTTCCGGAAAAATTTTTCGAAGGAAGACAAGGACCCCCGTCACCACCAGATCCTATTGGCGAAAAATGAAACCGGTTATAAAAATCTGGTAAAACTCACATCGCTTGGCTTTATTGAAGGCATGTACAGCAAGTATCCACGTGTTGATAAAGATCTTATTTTAAAACATCATGAAGGATTAATTGCGACAACCTGCTGTCTGGGCGCTCTGGTGCCACAGTCAATTTTAAAAAAGTCAGAAGCGGAAGCAGAAAAGGAGTTCATATGGTGGCTTGACTTGTTCGGGGAGGACTATTATGCCGAGTTGCAGCGCCACGGAATGAAAGAGCAGGACTTGGTGAACGAGGTGCTGGTAAGATTTGCAAAAAAGTACAATGTAAAGATCATTGCGAGCAATGATTCACATTATGTAGATCAATCCGATTTCACCGCCCATGACATTTTGCTTTGTATAAATACGGGGGAAAAATTAAGCACTCCTGCACTCCGCGAATTCACCGATGATGATATATCGGTAAAAGACAAACGTTTTGCATTTCCGAACGATCAGTTTTATTTTAAGAACACGGGGGAAATGATCAGAAACTTTTCTGATCTTCCGGATGCCATTGATAATACCAATGAAATAGTTGATAAGGTTTCACTGTTAAACCTAAAGAAGGACATCTTGCTCCCCGCCTTCCCGATACCTGATGAATTTAAAACACACACGAAAGCAGAAAAACTCGACAAAGGCGAGGTCGGTCCGGACTCGCTTAATCAATGGGAATATTTAAAGCACCTCACATATGAAGGAGCCAAAAAGCGCTATTCGGAGCTTACTGACGAAATAAGAGAGAGGATCGAGTTTGAATTATTTACCATTAAAACAATGGGATTTGCCGGCTATTTTTTAATTGTAAGTGATTTTATCAGGGCGGGAAGGGAACTCGGTGTATTGGTCGGGCCGGGTCGCGGCTCAGCCGCCGGAAGCGTTGTGGCTTATTGTATTGAAATTACCAATATCGATCCCATAAAATACAATTTGCTTTTTGAAAGATTTTTAAACCCCGATCGTAAATCGATGCCAGATATCGATACTGACTTTGATGATATCGGCAGGCAAAAGGTGATCGATTATGTTGTAAAAAAATATGGCAAGAACCAGGTAGCACAGATCATCACCTATGGTACAATGGCAGCGAAGATGAGCATTAAAGATGTTGCCAGGGTAATGGACCTGCCGCTACCCGATTCAAACGCCCTGGCTAAATTGGTGCCCGAAAGACCGGGGATAGAATTGAAAAGAGTGTTACATGCACCGCTAACACCAAAGGATGGTGAAAGATCATTGACAGAAAAGGAAGGCCTTGGCCCCGATGATGTTGAAATGGTCAAGAAACTCCGTGAATTATACAACGGAAATGGGATGCAAAGTGAAGTGTTACACGAAGCAGAGATTCTTGAAGGTTCGGTTAGAAACACCGGTATTCATGCAGCCGGGATCATCATTGCTCCAAAGGACCTTACGGACTTAATCCCTGTTGCTACAGCTAAGGATTCGGATCTCTGGGTCACACAAATCGAAGGGAACATAATCGAAGAAGCCGGGGTTATAAAGATGGACTTTTTGGGATTAAAAACCCTTACCATCATTAAAGATGCGTTGGAGCTGATAAGGCAAAATCACGGAGTGGACATCGATATTGATGCTATTCCTCTCGACGATGAAAAAACCTTCAGGCTGTACCAGCATGGAGATACCATCGGGACATTCCAGTTTGAAAGCCCGGGCATGCAAAAATATTTGCGTGAATTAAAACCTGACAGGCTAGATGATCTGATCGCAATGAATGCCTTAT
>DASTIZ010000472.1:0-2718 GCA_035717045.1 Chitinophagaceae bacterium | reverse complement strand
ATCTTTTCGTGGCTCTGTGTAATACAGGTACATTAGCTGAAGAAATGTTTCAAAATCTTTGACGCTGCTCTTGCCTTCAATCCCTTCTTCATTATTATTTACATAGGGAGTAACCGAAATGGTTTTTCCCGCCAGGAATTTTTTTAAATCTGTAGACGACATATCCTTTATACCCATTTGCCCGACAAGCAGCGCTGAATATTGTGCATTTTCCTTATCTGCCCGGTCAAATTTGTTGTATCCACCCCATCGCCATGCATCCATTTGTATCTCATCATTCTTTAATGTCGTTGGTTTTATCGTTACAGTTACTCCATTGCTTAGAGTAAAGTCAGTTGTTCCCAGTTTTTGATTTTTTGTTTCTGCAGTTATTTTTCCGGGAATGGGTGCTTTATCCAATAATGAAGCAGCCACCGCCTTCTCCTGGTAAGCTTTCACCGGTTTTTTATTTGCAGCTACAACAGCCTTTAAAAGCTCTGCACCGCTGGGCAACTTGGCTTTCATGCTTGTTGGTGCTTCTACCAATGTGAACGCATTGGCAGTGGAAGGCATTTTCTTGGCCAGCGCATTGATTTCCGCCAATTTAATGGTTGGTAAGATCTGTTTTAAAAACTTGTAGCGGTGTTCAACGCCCGGAATCGGATTTCCCTGTAAGAAATTGTTTACATACTGTTGCACGATGGCCCCAGACTCGGATTTGTCTTTTTCAATGAATGCTTTTTCAGCCGTATTCAGCAAACTTGCTTTTGCCCTATCCAATTCAGTTTGTAGAAAACCAAATTGCCTTGCGCGGTTTGTTTCTGCGAGCAATGCATCAATCGTCTGTTGGATAGGTGCTTCGCCAAGCACGGCAAAAGAAGTAAATGAAGTATAGCCGCGGAGAAAAGGAGAAAAACCTGTCTGTGCAAACACAAATGGTGGGTTTGGCTGTTGTGACAGCTCCTGTAACCGTTGATTGATCAAAGAGCTTATCAGACTTTCTACTGTGCTCTCCCGGTAATCAGCCCAGGATTTTATTTTTTTTGCCGGTTTTACGAAATTGAAGATCTGGAGAAAAGTATTGGTCGCTTCATCATCTGTCACAACCATGGCATCAGGTGCCGTTCTTTGTTTGATTGGAATGATCGCTGGCCTTACCGGCGCATTGGCAGGGTTAGTAAATTTTGAAAAATGGGCTTTGATCTTTTTTTCTGCTTCGACAGGATCGACGTCCCCAACAACAATTACTGCAACAAGATTTGGACGGTACCATGATTTATAAAAGTTCTGTAGTGTTTCATGTTTGAAATTCTTCAATACATCATCAGTTCCGATTGGCAATCGCTCGGCATATTTGGAACCATTGAATAGACGCGGAAAATACTGGCGGCTCATTCTTTCAAAAGAACCTTTGCTTAGTCTTGATTCTTCCAATACAACACCACGTTCTTTTTCAATTTCCTCTTTATCAAACAAATTATTAAAGGCCCAATCTTCCAATACGGTAAATCCCTGTTCCACAACTTTCGGATCATCGGTGGGAATTGGCAAAATATAAACCGTTTCATCAAAGCTGGTGTAGGCATTCAGATCGGCACCGAACTCAACGCCCGCTTTTTGCAGGTAATCAACTAATTCATTTTTTTTGAAATTCTTTGTGCCATTAAAACCCATATGCTCCATAAAGTGAGCAAGACCACGCTGGTTATCATTTTCCAACACAGAACCGGCATTGACGGCAAGTCTTAATTCTACTTTCTTCTCGGGCTTTACATTTTTGCGTATGTAGTAAGTAAGGCCATTTGCGAGCTTGCCGATCTTCACATTAGGATCGACACGTATTGGATCGGTCAGCTTATACTGCCCAACCGAAACCAGGTAAAGAAAAATAAACGGGATAAAGAATAATGATCTGAGTTTTTGATTCATGGAGCTGCTTTTTAGGGCGGTAAATATAACCTCATTTAGTTAAGAAAAATGAAAAACTCCCTTTGTGGAGGGAGTAATTGTTCAATGGAAATATTTGATGATTATTGATCGGGTTTCTTTTCTTTTTTGTCATTATATCTCTTCTCGGCTTCTTTTGCCTTTGCAAAATCAAGCACCACACCATTGATACAATACCGAAGACCGGTTGGCGGCGGACCATCATCAAATACATGACCGAGGTGGGCCTTACAACGCCCGCACTGTGTTTCCGTTCTTACCATGCCATGGGTACGATCTTCCGTATAAATAATGCTTTCTTTACTGATCGGTTCATAAAAGCTTGGCCACCCACAACCACTGTCGAACTTGGTATCGCTTTTAAATAATGCATTGCCACATGCCGCACAGTAATAAGTTCCTTTTTCTTTTAAATGTTCAAACGGGCTGGTCCCGGGGCGTTCTGTTCCTTTCATGCGCGCTATATAATAAACTTCCTCGGGCAATATCTTTTTCCATTCATCTTCGCTCAAATTCACTTTTGATGTATCTGTATGGGAGTAAACAGGGTTATTCTTTTTATTAGTAGTGTCCATTTTGGCCATTTTTGTTTTTGACGATTGGGAATAACTGCATTGCTGGCAAGCAGCCGCAACGATTAATAATATGAGTATTTGCTTCATTTTCATCTGTGCTTTGTTTAACAAATTTACGTTTTATTATCCTCGCCGGTTTGTCGCCTTTATGTCATCTCCCGGAGGTTAACATTATTTTGAGGTTAAGGTTGAGGTTAAGGTTAAGGACACCAGCTTT
>DASTIZ010000471.1:0-16334 GCA_035717045.1 Chitinophagaceae bacterium | reverse complement strand
GGTATTTCAGACGCCGAAAAAACCAAGATTTTTGAAAAATTTTACCGTACCGGAAACGAATCAACCCGGAAAACACAGGGCACAGGGCTTGGGCTTTATCTTTGCCGTAAGATCGCTGAACATCATAATGCCGACATTTTGGTGACAAACAATGAACCTGCCGGCAGTAATTTCGCCATCCGTTTTCATTTATAAATGAACAAAGACACAAAAGCATCCATATTACTGGTTGAGGACGAAGAAAATCTTCATGACGCCCTCAAATTAAACCTCGAATTGGAAGGTTATGAGGTTTCTTCGGCTTATGATGGGGGCAGCGCAGTAAAAGCGGTACAAAACGAATATTTTGACCTTATTATTCTGGATGTGATGCTACCTGAAATGGACGGAATAAATGTGACTGAAACCATCCGGCTTAGTAACAACGAGGTGCCAATCTTAATCCTGAGCGCGAAGAACAGTAGCGCTGATAAAGTGCTTGGCTTAAAGAAAGGAGCAGATGATTACATGACCAAGCCGTTCAATCTTGAAGAGCTTTTGTTGAGAGTTCAAAAGCTGATTGAGAAAAATAAAAAAATACAGGATAAAGAAACTATCGGCAACACCTATAGCTTCGGGAATAATACGATCGATTTCAAAGCACAGGAAGCTACCACAGCTCGTGGTGAAAAAATTCAATTGAGCAAGAAAGAAGGGATGCTGTTGAAATTGCTTATCGAAAATAAGAATGAAGTGGTGCCAAGAGAGAAAATATTACAGGTAGTCTGGGGTTATAACGTGTACCCGACCACCCGGACCATCGATAATTTTATACTCAACTTTCGCAAGTACTTTGAAGAGGATAGCCGAAATCCCAAATACTTCCATTCTGTAAGGGGAGTTGGGTATAAATACTCTGAATAAAATTACAGTACGATTAAAAAAATCCAACAAAATAATCCCGATGGCTATCGGGACCAGGATCCAAGTAAATTGTAATCCAAAAAATTAAAAACTGGACTGCAATATTTGCTTTTTGTTTTATCGGTGCTAATGTCTGGAACTTGAATTTTCTCATCTATGGAGCTTGTGTTTTGGGGCTTTGGTTCTTTGCATCACAGGTCACCCAACTGGGGCCTGATCAGAATTTCCTCAACACAGGCAGCAGGTGATAGCTGTGTACAAACAAACACCATTTTGGCGATATCTTCTGCTACCATGATCCTGTTTGATGAGTTATCATAACCCTCCCATGAATCAGTTAGAACAGCTCCGGGATGAATGGCGGTGACCTTAATGTTATGAGGCTTCATTTCTTCACGCAGGTTTTTGCTGAAACCATAGAGAGCAAACTTACTGATGCTATAAGCGCCGCCATTATCGTAAGCATCAAGGGAAGCGATGGAACACATGTTAAAAATATGCCCGGATTTCCGCTCCATCATTTTTGGCAACAACGATCTCGTAAGGTGATAAGCACTGTGCAAATTGATCGAAAGCTGGCTCTCCAGGGTTCCTGCAGTTTCATTATATACACTGCCCGGCTCAAACAAGCCTGCATTGTTAACTAAAATGTCGGGTACTGCATATTGCAAACACCATTTACCAAGATCTTTTGCCTGTTGCTGATCTGAGAGATCAAATGCTTTTGCTCTAATTGAAACTGAAGAGTATTTCGTTTGGAATTCTTCCATTGCTTTGTACAAGGCCATTTCGTTTCGACTGCTTATAAGAAGATCGTAACCGCTGGAAGCAAAAATTTCTGCGATTGCTTTACCAATTCCCCGGGAAGCTCCGGTGATAAGAACGTTCATCAATTTTAGATTTTAGATTGTAGATTGCAGATTTAAACTCAATATTCCTCACAAATCTAAAATCCGGAATCTGCAATCTAAAATCAAATATCGTCACCTGTTTTTCGATCTCGACCACACGCTCTGGGATTTTGAAGAAAATGCAAGGATCACGTTACTTGAACTTTATAATCAGCTGCAACTGGAACAAAAAGGTGTAAATGACTTTAACCTGTTTCACAAGAACTACCTGGCCCATAATGAGAAACTTTGGGAACGCTACAGGAACGGTTTTATAAAACAGGAGGAACTAAGAATAAAAAGGATGTGGTTGTCATTACTGGACTTCAAAATAGCCGATGAAGTGCTGGCAAGAGATCTGAGTATCCGGTTCCTTGATTCTTTGCCTACCAGGACTATTCTTTTTCCCTATGCTTTGGAAATCCTGGAATACCTGACTAATAAAAATTACCACCTCCACTTGATCACCAATGGATTCGAAAAAACGCAGCACAGGAAACTTAAATATTCCGGGCTTGACAAATATTTTAAGGAAGTGATCACGTCAGAAGCAAGCAGCAGTTTAAAACCCAATAAAGAGATATTTGACTTTGCCTTTGAAAGAACCGGTGCCAGGCCGGAGGAAAGTATAATGCTCGGGGATAGTCTTGAAGTTGATATTATCGGTGCAATGAGGGCAGGAATTGACCAGGTATTTATCAATCACCAGAATATTACGGCGGATATTAAACCAACGTACACGGTAACTTCCCTAAAAGAGCTGGAAAAGATATTTTGAATGTGCCAATTTGCAAATGTGCAAATATGCAAATTGAACTCATTGATGTTACAATGACTTTTACTTGAGAAAACTACAATTTTTGTAATATTGGCACATCGGCAAAATTTGCGCATTGCTCACATTGGCACATTTGCACATTACCATGTGGCAATCACCGTGACTCCACCTTTCACATTCTCTCCTATTTTCACTTCTACTTTAGCCTGTAATGGCAGTAAAACATCAACTCGCGAACCAAACTTGATAAATCCCATCTCGTCTCCTTGTTTTACCTGCTGTCCTGCCTCTAAATAATTTACAATTCGTTTGGCCAATGCGCCTGCAATTTGTTTGATCAGCAATTCTTTCCCTTTTGTTTTATACACCACGGTATGCCTCTCATTTTCTGTGGAAGATTTCGGATGCCAGGCAACCAAATACTTTCCTTTGTGATATTCACTGTACATCACATCACCGCTGACAGGATTACGATTCACGTGAACATTTAATGGGCTCATAAAGATCGAGACCTGTATTCGCCTGTCAGCAAAATATTCATCTGCTTCCACTTCTTCAATGGCCACCACTTTGCCATCAGCAGGAGCTACAACCGAATCTTCGCCGGCGAACAATTGCCTTTTGGGAATGCGAAAAAAAGAAATAAGAAAGATCAACAAGGCTAAAGTGCCTATGAAGATGATCCAGCTTAGCGCAGGAGAAGAATAACTGATAAAATAAAATGAAAGGATATTGATGACGCCAAATAGAATAGTTGCCCATGCAATGCTACTATAACCTTCCTTATGAATTGTCATGGGGCAAATATAGGAAAATGAAGGTTTGAGGGTTGAGGTTTGCGATTAGATCTCGACTGTTCGGGTGAGAAAATCAATGTATAACCAAACGGCAGGTATAGCTATTAACAAAGAATCGAATCGATCCAAAAAACCTCCATGGCCAGGCATAATGTTTCCACTGTCTTTTACTCCGGCCATGCGTTTTAGTTTGGACTCAAGAAGATCACCCAAGGTTCCAAAGATTGCAACAATTGCCGGGATAATATACCACTGTATAGAATGTAACCTAAACATTTCAATAATAACATTGCCAACAGAAACATTTGAAAAAATTAGTCCTGCAACGACAGTGCATAGAATTATACCCCCCATTGTTCCTTCCCATGTTTTCTTGGGAGATATTTTAGAAAGAGAAGTCTTTCCAATCAAGGATCCGACAATGTACGCCATTGTATCATTGATCCAGATACTGCTTATGATTATTAAGGGAATAATCCAGGGTTGAGTTATATCATGATATACTTCACGGGGAGGATTTGGGAATGGGAATGTCTGAGATGTCTCAATTATTTGAGTACGATAGAGACTTACCATCAATGCGCAGCTTAAAGAAATATAAATTAAACCCAATGCAACAGAGCCAAATGCTTTTAGCTTAAGTTGTCTTGTTTGAAAAATACCTATTCCCATCATAACGAAACCCGCGGCAGAAACAGGAAGGGGAGAATTCTTATATAATTGATAATCGTTTATTGCATAAGTGTGGCTACAAAACAAAAGCACGATCCCGTATCCCATCAGCATAAATCCGATTCTTGTGTATCGATGATATGTGGTGTTATGAATTTTCTCCAACAAATTGAAATACTCCCACCAGCAACCGAAGTGAATGATAGAAAACAGGACCAGGAAACTCCACTGGTTCCATAACAACCCGATCAGCATTACTGCAGCAAAAACGACCGCGGTAAGTGTTCTTGTTTGAAATGTTTTCCAGTTGAAAGCCATGAATCAGATGATAGTGGTTACATGATACCTGATGGTTATGCAAAAGGATTAGATTCATCAATATTATCCCTGGCATACATCATCTCATATGTGGTTGTTGATCTTTTTTTCATTAGTATAATAATTCCTGCTACCAGCAAAAAACTAATCGACGCCATCAATACCTGATTACCCAATGAAGTGGCAACCCCTGCTTCATCAGCCATTGCCGGGTTAAAATGAATCACGGTTACCGCCAGGGCATCATAGGCAAAATGCGCAACGATCGCCGGCCATAAGCTTCCACTGTACCAATATATTAAACCCAGCAATATCCCGAGAATGAACCGTGGAATAAATCCATAGAACTGGAGATGGATGGCGGAAAAAATTACGGCGGTAACGATTATGCCGGCCCATGGATTTTGAAAAAGCTTGATGAATAGTCGTTGAAGTATGCCACGGAAAAATAATTCCTCCCCCACGCCGGCAAATACTGCAACAAACAGAAGATTAAGAAAAAGTTCACTGATCCCCTCCCTTTTCAGCATAAACGCGATCTGTTTCCCGGCATCTTCTTCCATTGATTTCATCCATTTACCTATCGGTGTTGTTTCGGGAATCAGAGCGTGATTGATCGTTCCGGCCCAATCAACAAATGGCAATGAGATTATGAGTGCAGCGGTTCCTAATATATAATAGATCGGCTTTGCTGCCCGCAGCCCCAGGTAGTCAGCGGGTTTTGAGTCACACAACCTTGCAAAAATGAAAACAGGAATAGTGAACATGGCGAGAAACTGGACGATGAGCATGCCTCTCAGGAACGTAAGCAATGCTGGATTTGTGTAATCCCACTTATCGGGATCGCTTAAGGTCATGATGTCTATACCTGTTATTCTTGCAAGAATGAGCGTCCCAATAAAACCAATGATCATAAAACACCCGATGGCCATGCCACCGAATATGACCAATTGCAGGATCGGGTGAACTTTTTTGAAATAAGACATAAGTAAAAACGGGTTTTGAAACGACAACAATCGGGAGTAAATTTGCCGTTTGCTATTAATAGTGGCAAATGTAGAGACCAATTAATAATTAATAATAAATAATTAGTAATTAGCTGATTAAGATAGGAAACATAGAACTACCGGATTTTCCATTGTTGCTGGCTCCCATGGAAGATGTGAGCGACCCGCCTTTCCGTGCCGTTTGCAAAGACAATGGTGCTGATCTTATGTTCAGTGAATTCATTTCAAGCGAAGGATTGATCCGTGACGCGATGAAAAGCAAAATGAAACTGGATTTTGATGAGGAGGAACGACCATTTGGTATCCAGATCTTTGGAGGTGATGAAGAGGCCATGGCCATGAGCGCTAAAATCTGTGAAGCCGTAAATCCTGATCTCGTTGATATTAATTTTGGTTGCCCCGTAAAAAAAGTTGTGAGTAAAGGAGCCGGAGCAGGCGTGTTAAAAGATGTTGACCTGATGATCAGGTTGACGGATGCAGTAGTTAGATCGACCTCCTTACCGGTGACAATAAAAACAAGATTGGGATGGGATGAAAACAGCAAGAATATTGAAGAAGTTGCTGAGCGATTACAGGATGTTGGTGTCAAAGCGATTTCTATCCACGGCAGAACAAGATCACAATTATATAAGGGTGAAGCAGACTGGACATTGATCGCAAAAGTGAAAGAGAACCCTCGTATTCATATTCCGGTTTTTGGAAATGGTGATATTGATTCTCCTGAAAAGGCACTGGAATACAAAAACCGCTATGGTGTTGATGGCATCATGATCGGTCGTGCCGCCATCGGTTATCCATGGATATTTAATGAGATCAAACATTTTATTAAAACAGGTGAACATTTACATTCCCCAACTATAGAACAGAGGGTAGACGTCATCAGAAAACATTTATACCGATCAGTGCAATGGAAAAACCCTGTGGTTGGTGTAAATGAAATGCGTCGTCATTATGCTAATTACCTGAAGGGACTACCAAATATTAAAGAGTATCGCAACAGGTTGGTCATATTGAAGACAGTGGAAGAAATTGATGCTGTGTTGAATGAAATTGTCGCTACTTACTCAGGTTATGAATTCGAAAGACTAGTTATTGAGCTACCGAATTATCATGAAAAATGTTCTGCATAGCATGTCAGGTCGCTTTAGCGCCCCGACCGGTTAACAACCCATAAACCGAAACGAAAGTCCAGATCGCCTCCAAAACAACAAAAGGAAGAAAATTTATCAGGACAGCCGCATAACAGCTCAACCCGCCTCCAATAGTGTTAATGATAAAAAAGAACTTTCCATTCTCCGGTATCCATTTCATGGTGTTTAAAAAATACGCTACCAGCAAAAGTCCAACACCGATCGTGCCGATCCAGTCGTTGTATGTCATATAGATTATATTAAAATGAAATTATTTCTTTATGGCATCAACCACTTCTTTGCTGGTTGGAGAAATTGAAGGATCGAAATAATTTATCAAAATACCCTTTTCGTTCACTAAATATTTTGAAAAATTCCAGCTTGGCTTTTTGCTTGTCCAACCATTTTTATCTTTGTCAGTCAGCCATTGAAACACCGGGTTCTGATCAGGCCCGGATATTACTTTACTTTTTCTTGCCAAAGGAAATGTAACGCCATAGTTCAATTTGCAGAATTGTGCAATATCTTCATCTGATCCTTTCTCCTGTTCTTTAAAATCATTGGCAGGGAAACCGATTACCACCAGTTTATCCTTGTTCTCCTGATACAATTTTTGAAGCTCATCATACTGGTTTGTATAGCCGCAATCGGAAGCCGTATTCACCAACAATAATTTTTTGCCTTTGTAGGACGCCAAAGGAACCGAATCCCCGTTATTTAATGTAACCGAAAGATCATATAAAGATTGTGGGGGAACGATTGAAGAGTCATTGCTAAAAATTTTGCTGTTTTTTCCCGAAACTCTGCCCCACCAGGTAAATGCAGGATAAACGGCTTTTAATATCTTCTGTCTTATCGTCATATGTTTTGCGTTTCGCGTTACGATCGCCACATGAGCTGCAAATGCTGCGAGAAATAATAACAAAGCTAGGAACAGCTTTTTAAGAAACCTGACTATTTTACTTTTTCCGTTCATTGCGAATAGATTACTACCCTAAAGATGAGCGGCCTTCCAGGCTTTCGACGAGCCCAGCGCCGATGACTACCTAGCCTGATTGACCATTGACTATTCACCGTATCACCCACTTGAACAATCTTAATTTACCCTTGAATGGCGGGTATTTTATAGCAGGATCAAACCAGGTTGGCGTTTTCATGATGGCTTTTTTATGAATGAATGTATCGAATGAATATTTACCATGGTAATTTCCGGTGCCGCTAAAGCCCCGGCCGCCAAATGGCAATTGATGATTGGTGAAATGCCAGCTTGCATTATTGACACAGCCACCTCCGAAAGCAACACTATTTAGCCAATCATTTTCCTTTGCCTTGCTGGATGTAAAAACATAAAATGCCAGTGGATTTGAGTTTCCCTCAATTATTTTCATCGCATCCTCTTTTGTTTTGAACGGCAGAACAGGAAGTACCGGGCCAAAGATCTCATCTTTCATTACGTCGTCATTAACTTTCACATCATCAAGAAGTGTGGGTTCAATAAACAAATTCTTCTTATCGGTCCTGCCACCGAAAACAATTTTGGCATGGGTTAGATAGCCTGTAATCCGGTCAAATTGTTTTTCATTGATGATCTTTCCGTAATTGTTGCTCTGCTCCGGCTTGTCGGTGAAAAACTCCTCAATACATTCCTCTATAGCTGAAATAAATTTCTCCTTTATTGACTCATGAACAATTACATAGTCAGGTGCCACACACATTTGACCCGCATTGGAAAATTTTGTCACCACTATTCGCCGGGCGGCCACTTTAATATTTGCATCGCTTTCCACAATACAGGGACTTTTGCCGCCGAGCTCTAAAGTGACCGGAACTAACTTTTCTGCTGCCATCTTATAAATTATCTTTCCAACCCTGGTACTGCCTGTATAAAATACATGGTCAAATGAAAAATTATTCATCATTTCCGGAACTACGGACGCGCCGTCACCGTGGACGAATAGAATATACTCCGGAGAAAAAACATCTTCAATGATCTTCTTCATCACCGTCTCCGTAGCCGGGGCAAGTTCACTGGGCTTCACCACGACACAATTACCTGCAGCAATAGCGCCAATCAATGGGTTTATTAAAAGCTGAAAGGGGTAATTCCAGGGGCCAATGATCAAAACAACACCCAGCGGCTCTTTTAAGACTTTACTTGTTGAAGGAAGATTCAGCAAATTAGTTTCAACGGGTTCAGGCTGCATCCATTCATACAGGTTTCTTATTGCGACATTTAATTCACTTATCACGATGCCAATTTCTGTGACCCAGGTTTCTTCCGGACTTTTCTTCAGATCAGTATATAAAGCGTCGTAGAGGTCTTGTTCGTGTCTTAAGATTGAGGCTTTTAGTTTTTTTAATTGCGCTTTTCTGAAAGTATAGTCCCTGGTAATACCAGCATTAAAATGGTCGCGAAGCTGCTGTAAAGACGCTAAGAGCATAGAATTAGTTATAAACCGTAATTTACAATCATTCCTTAATTTACTGTATGAATGAAACCAGAATAAGATGGGGGATACTCGGTTGCGGACGCATTGCGAGGAAATTTGCATCGGATCTTCATTTGGTTAATGATGCCGAATTGGTCGCTGCTGCAAGCCGGAATAAAGAAACGTTGACGTCATTTGCAAAAGATTATCCATGTAAATATCTTCATAATAGTTATGAAGAACTTGTGGCCAACAACGCCGTTGATGTGATCTATGTCGCTACACCGCATTCTCATCATTATGAACATACCCTGCTTTGCCTGGAGCACCACAAAGCCGTTTTGTGTGAAAAAGCATTTGCGATCAATAGTAAACAGGCAAGGGAAATGGTCGACACTGCCCGCGGGAAAAAGGTTTTTTTAATGGAAGCTTTATGGACAAAATTTTTGCCGCATTATAAAAAATTGCAGGAGCTAATACAACAGAAAATACCCGGTGATATAAGAAGTGTATTCGTGAACTTCGGCTTTAAAACATCTGCCAATCCACCACAACGACTGTTTGATCCTTCACTGGGTGGCGGAACATTACTTGATATTGGTATTTACAATGTTTTTATGACCACATCAGTTCTGGGAAAACCCGATCACATTGAAGCAACAATGACCGAATCGTCAACAGGCGTCGACGAACAGTTAGCGGTCCAGTTTAAATATAAGAATGGGGCAATGGCCCAGTTATTTTCCTCTTTTGTTACCAATTTGCCTATCCAGGCCGAAATAAACGGGACCAATGGGTGCATTACACTGACGTCAAGATTTTATGAACCGTCAACTACAATACAATTGTCAAAAGAAATACCTTACGAACGGAAGATTATCCCGGTTGAAAAGGAAGGAGGATTCGGCTACCAATACGAAGCCAGGCATGTAAATGAATGTTTGAAAAAAGGGTTAACCGAAAGCCCGGTGATGACGCATGCTGATACATTGCTCCTGATGGAAATAATGGATGCCATACGATTGAAAGCCGGAATAAAATATCCTGCTGATCTTTGATCGTCACTATGACCGATGAATATTATATGACCCAGGCGTTGAAGGAAGCCAAAAAAGCTTATGAACAAGATGAAGTGCCCATTGGTGCAGTCGTTGTCCTGAACGGAAGGGTAATTGCACGCGGGCATAATATGACCGAGAAATTAAATGACCCGACCGCACATGCAGAAATGATCGCATTGACGTCAGCATTTAATTTACTGGGAAGTAAATACCTACCGGAAGCAACCCTGTATGTGACGGTAGAACCTTGTTTGATGTGTGCAGGAGCTATGTACTGGAGCAAGATCGGCAAAATTGTATGGGGTGCTGATGATGAAAAGAACGGTCACAAAAGAGTAACGGGGAGCAATTGGCCCTTTCATCAAAAAACGGAGATCATTTATGGAGTGATGAAAGGCGAATGTGGGGCATTAATGAAAGAGTTTTTTAAAAATAAAAGATAACTCCCGGAAGCGTGGTGAATAAAAATTAATGTTATGGCTAAAACTACTTCTAAAAAAACGGTCATTACCAATCCCAGAACAAAAAGAGAAACAAAAATCGATTCGACAATTTACGAACCTTTCAGGGCAGCTATAATTAAAAGCTTAAAGGGAAGTAAAGGAAAAACATTTACAGATCTGACGGATAATGTTGTGAAAATTATCCCTAAAACTTATCCTGAATTTAAAGGTTCAATTCCATGGTATACGATCTCTGTGCTTAAAGATCTTGAAACAAGAGGTGTTGTTGGCAACTATATTGAAAAAGGAAAAAAATACAACTTCCTGGTAAAATAGCCACTGATTCGCTGAAATAATGAACTCATAACTTCAGAGTTTCTGTGGCAATTACCATTAAAGTGGCTTTAACTTGATATTCTTAAACGCCACTCCGCCACCATGATCCTGCAGTGCGATGTGTCCCGATTTAGACATTCCGTATGGTTTTACATCCTTCCATTTGCTGTTTGCTTTCAGCTGTTCCCACTCAGGAGTCCATAATTGGTAGTCGACAACCTTAGTTCCGTTGAGCCAATGCTCAACATGCCCTTTATTGATGACGATCTTAGTTGTATTAAACTCTCCGGCTGGCCTCGCAACTTTCGCAGTCGGCGCATGCATGTCATAATTCGCCCCGGTCAATTGCTTGTCCGATAATTTTCCCGGATATCCAATATCATCGATCAGTTGATATTCAGGTCCGGATTCAAACGTGACGCTATTCTCTTCGGTAACCATATAGATTATACCGCTATTCTTCTTTGGCGCAATCCTCCAGTCAACAAGTAATTCATAATTCTCATACTTATTATTTGTGATGAGATCGGCCCGTTCCTTAACTCCTTCCTCTTTGCAATAGAGTTCACCATTCTTTACATCCCATCCCTCGGACTTCTTATTCTTAAAAGAACGCCAGCCATTCATCGTGGCTCCGTCAAATAATAGTATCCAACCTTCCTTCCTTTCTTTTTCAGAAAGCGTGTTGTCTGCTTGTTTTAGATCATTAATAAACGACATCATTCCAAATGCAATTAGGGTAAACAAAAATGTTTTTCTCATGGTAAAAGTTTTAAGCAAGCAATTTAAGTTTAACCGGATCCCACTTTATTGGCTTTCCCTGGAAATAGCTATCGTTACACAACAACGCGGGTGCAGCAGCCCGAAAACCAAATGATGCATCCTCAATGGTAGGCTTTCCTTCCCTTATTGATCGCATCCAGTTATAATGATGATCATAATGGGCGCCCTTGTATCCATCCTGAATCCTATAAACAGTAACATCGGGTTCTTTAATTTTTTTACGATCATAATCCGGCGCATACTGTTTTGCCTTCAACACCTGTGCATAATTGTCGGGTGGATAGGAAAAATTCTTTGTGAGTGTTACATCATTCCAATCCACGAGCATCGATCCTTCATTACCAACCATCCGGAAATAAGAACCATCACGATTGCTGTCAACAAAATTCACCCGCAATGATAGATTGAAAGCGGGATGCTTATCCGTTTGCGGATAATCAAACATGCCCAACATGATATCAGGTACATCACGACCGTCTTTCCAGTAACGAAGTCCACCGGTTGACATAATTCTTGTCGGGCCATTCGATGAAATGATATAATGTAAGCTTGATATCAAATGAACAAACAGGTCGCCGCATACGCCGGTCCCATAGTCCCTGAAACAACGCCAGCGAAAGAAACGTTTCGGATCATACGCCACCTGTGGTTTCTCTTTTAAAAATCTTTTCCAGTCAACATTTTTTTCTGATGCATTGCCAGGCAAATTATATTGCCATGCGCCCCCCGGCGTATTGCGTGCCCAGAAACCTTCCACATAATTCAATTGGCCAATCGCTCCTGCTTCAAACAATTCCTTTGCTTTTTCGTTGCCAACAGAGCTCACACCCTGGCTTCCTACCTGCAGCACTTTACCACTTTTTCTTTGCGCCTCAACCACTGCCTGCCCTTCCGCGATTTGCTGCACCATAGGCTTTTCACAATACACATGCTTTCCCGCATTCAATGCATCCACGGCAATTTCTTTATGCCAGTGATCCGGTGTGCCGATGATGACTGCATCAACATCTTTTCTTGCCAGTATTTCTGTATAATCCCTGGTTGTAAAAATATCGGGACCAAAATTTTTCTTGGCTTCGTCCAGTCTTGGATCAAAAAGGTCACAGGCTGCAACGATCCTTACCCCCGGAACGGTTTGGCAGGTTTGTGCATCGGCGGTGCCCATTCCCCCGGCACCGATCAACGCCACGGCCACAGTATCGTTGGGCCCATAGTAATTACGCAACCCTAATTGTTCTTCTTTTTCACTACCAGAGGCTTTAATGATTCCAGGAACAGTGGCAGCCAGCGCCGTTCCAGCCAGGCCCTTAATAAATTTTCGACGCGAATCTTTCTCTTTACCGTTCATATAGGAGAAAATAACTGAAAGAAAGGTACATCAAAAACTAAAAGTCAGTAAATTTTATTCCATATCTCGAAAAACCAAATATTGGCCAACGATAATTCAATCGTAAATTTGTTATCCCATTAAATCCGATCCCGATCATTATCGGGACGCAAAATCTAAAATCTAAAATCGTAAGTTATGGCATTTACACTAGCTCCGCTTCCATATGCACACGATGCACTGGAACCACATATTGACACGTTGACCATGCAAATACATCATGGCAAACACCACCAGGCCTATATCGACAACCTGAATAAGGCAATTGCAGGAACTGAGCATGAAAACAAAAGTCTTGACCAGTTAATCGCCAATGCCGGTAAAATTTCGCCCGCCGTCCGGAATAATGGCGGAGGGCATTGGAACCATACGTTTTTTTGGGAAAGCCTGGACGAAAATGCAGGCGGGCCACCCGCCGGTGATTTAGCAAAAGCTATACATGATGCGTTCGGTTCGTTTGAAGCATTCAAAGAAAAGTTTGCTAATGCAGGCATGACACGTTTCGGTAGTGGCTGGGCATGGCTGATCATTAAAGATGGCAAGTTGGAAATTACTTCAACTCCAAACCAGGATAATCCATTGATGGATGTAGCCGAAGTAAAGGGCACTCCTATACTCGGGGTGGATGTGTGGGAACATGCATATTATTTAAAATACCAGAATCGCCGGGCGGAATATCTTGCCGCTTTCTGGAATGTTATTGATTGGAAAAAAGTGGCTGAGCGATACGAAAAGGTGAAATCATTAGTAGCTGCAAATTAATTTTTCACTGCGTCAGAAACCGTCCAGATAAGGGCGGTTTTTTCCTTTTAATTCTGACTTTTACATTATCATGTACGACCTGATCCTTAAAAATGTTTCCCGTTTTATTACCCTCACGCCTGATGAAGAACAATACTTCATTTCCCTGCTAAAGACAAAAAAATTAAAAAAGAAACAATACCTCGTACAGGAAGGTGATGTTGTGCGCTATGACTATTTCGTGAATAAGGGTTGTCTTCGCACGTATACGATCGACGAAAAAGGCCAGGAACATATCGTTCAATTCTCGATCGAAGACTGGTGGACGGGGGATATGTATAGTTTTTTAACGCAACAGCCGGCCCGCTATACGATCGATGCATTGGAGGATACAGAATTACTTTGCCTTGAAAGATCAGCATTGGAAGAACTATATGTGAAAGTTCCAAAGTTTGAGCGATTCTTTCGCCTGCTTCTGCAAAATGCATTTGTGGCATTGCAGGAAAGAATAACCGGCAGTCTTAGCCAGCCAGCGGACGAACGCTATTGTACATTTATTACAAAATATCCCAATATGGAAAAGCGATTACCATTAAAACAAATCGCCAGCTATCTTGGTATTACCCCTGAATCACTTAGCCGCATTCGCAGCAGCTACATGAAGAATAACAAAAAAAGAGCTTAACATACATCAAGCCCATTTCTTTTCCTGCATCAAGGGAAACGGCACAGGATCGCTGCAACTTTACATCCTAAATCAAAAGTTATGCAAACGATCAAAGAAAAAATCAATCATTTAAACCAATTGATTCTCGAAGGAAAAGCCCTCGAAGGTTTTGAATTGTACTACGACGATGAAGTCGTCATGCAGGAAAATGAAAATCCCGCAACCGTCGGTAAAGAAACAAATCGCCAGAGAGAAATAGAATTCTTTGGTAACATTACTGAATTCCGCGGAGCAAAACCAGTAGATGTAGCCGTAGGTGATAACATAAGCTACGTAAAATGGCATTACGATTATACACACAAAGATTGGGGAGTCCGCAAATACACACAGGTTTCAGTACAACATTGGAAAGACGGGAAGATCGTAAAAGAACAATTCTTTTATGGTAACTAAATCCGATATTGAAATCTTAAGCATTGCAATGGATAAAAAAATCCATGAATCCCCGAAAAGTCGTTTCCTCCGAAATGACTTTTCTTTTTATTCCCGTTTAGGAGCCGGCTGTTACGGCACGGGATCATAGCCACTACCGCCCCAGGGATGGCAACGTGAAATTCTTTTGATCGTCAGCCACATTCCTTTAAACACACCATGCTTTTTCAATGCATCTACTGCATAATGAGAGCAAGTAGGCGTGAAACGACATTTGGGACCCAGTATAGGAGAAATGATCCACTGATAAATTTTTATCAATGCAATGAATGGTAAACTAAGAATTCGCAGGATCGCTTTCATTCACTTTATCAGATAATTTTTTCAAAGCTACAGTTACCTTTTGTTTTACTGATGCAAAATCAGGACGTTCTTTAGCTGTATAAATAAAAAAAACATTTAATTGTTTATTTGATGCCTGTAATGATTCCTTCAAGCCGATAAATGGAGGGTCATTTTTTTGCAGGCGCCACGCTTCCCTTGTCAATCGTTTGATGCGATTTCGATCTACAGATCTTTTGAAATTCTTCGCACTGACACCAACTCCAAATTGAAGCGACCTGTTGACCATTGACCCCCCGATAGCCATCGGGAGATTATTGACTATAAAATAGACTCTAAATGGAGTCACGGCAAAACTCTTCCCTTCAGCAAAAAGCTTTTCAATTTGCTTCCTGCTCTTTAGCCGCTCATTTTTTCCAAGTGTAAATTGTTTGCTCACAGATAACACGTCTGCCTGCCGGCAGGCAGGGATTTACACAGATAATTTTAAAAACCAAAATAGCCCTGAAATATCAGGACTATTCAAATTATACAGGGTCGTCACAAAGCATCCCCTTCGGGGAGATTTGGGGGCCGGGTTTTATTTCGCACCTCTTTCGTCAGAGACAGAAAGTTTCTTACGCCCCTTTCTGCGACGGGCCGATAATACTTTGCGGCCATCTGCCGTCTTCATACGCTTACGAAAACCATGAACCGACTTGCGGCGGCGCTTATGTGGCTGATAAGTTCTTTTTTTACCTGGCATAATCTTGAATTTTTCCTTTTAAAAATCTCTCGCCCCGGGCGAGAACAAATGGTCATTATTTCTTCAATGAGAACACCACTTCTCATTGCGGATGAAAGGACGGCAAAGGTAGGGGTTCGATTTTGGATTTTAGGGGTTAGATTTTAGATTTTTGAGCCCGGCTTTCACCCAATGATTAAGCCCGGTTGCGTCGCACTCTTGTACTTCCAGTACCCTGAGCATCAAAGTTTTTGATTCTCCAGATCAACATGAACCGATCGTATTTCCGCACCGTAAAAATTAGCAGCATGCTTGTCAAAATCCTCGGTTGAATCGGTCGTGTAAAAATGGTGGCCGCCCCCCAGGCTCAATTTTTTTTCTATTTCGGAATGGCGGCTCAAATAATCAGCAAGGCTGTCAGCTACAATTTCTCCCTGGGATAGTATCCGGATATCTGCCGGCGTGAACTCTCTGATCTTATCATGCATTAGAGG
>DASTIZ010000470.1:0-14382 GCA_035717045.1 Chitinophagaceae bacterium | reverse complement strand
CAGCGTGGGCTTGATCTTAATGACGACCAGTTAAAAGAGGTCATGCAGCAGATCATCCGGTTAAATCCAAAACCCGGAGGCAATGTCGGAGAGATCAATAAGGCTGAAAGTTATGTAGTGCCCGATTTCTTTATTATAAATAATGGTGGCAAGCTTGAGCTGACGCTGAACTCCAGGAATGCCCCTGAGCTTCGGATCAGTGAAGGTTACCGCGATATGCTAAAAGAGTATGACCGCGGTTCAAAAAAGGATAAGCGACAGAAAGAAGCTGTTTTATTTATCAAACAAAAGATCGATTCGGCCAAATGGTTTATTGATGCCATCAAACAAAGACAGCACACATTGCTTGATACCATGACCGCGATCATGAATCACCAGCATGATTTTTTTCTTACCGGTGATCAAACCATGCTTCGTCCAATGATCCTGAAAGACATTGCGGAAAAAACGGGACTTGATATTTCAACGGTGAGCCGTGTCGCAAACAGCAAATTTGTCCAGACCGAGTTTGGTACCTATCGTTTGAAATTCTTTTTCAGTGAATCATTAAGTACAGAAAGTGGTGAAGAAGTATCAACCAGAGAGGTAAAGAAAATACTTAGTGATCTCATAGAAGCTGAAAATAAAAAGAAGCCGCTTAGTGATGAACATCTTACAGAAATGCTTCAGCAAAAAGGTTATAATATTGCACGCAGAACGGTAGCTAAATACAGGGAGCAACTGAATATCCCCGTTGCCCGTTTGCGAAAAGAATTATAATAATGCCCGATAGACTCATCGTAACGGAAGAAAATCAGCTGAAAGAAGTTAGTGTACCCGAGTTCCCGCCTCAACCGGCCTGGATACGGGTGATTGCAAAGATCATCTCTTATGTTTTTCATCCTTTGTTTATTCCTGTTTACATCACGTATTTTATTTTCCGGTTCAGGGCCTATGAGTTTGCCGGTCTTGATCCACGGCGGAATATGCTAACGCTCGTATTGATCATTATAACCTGTACGCTGATGCCGCTGGTAAGTGTATTGTTGCTCCGGGCCTTGAATTTTGTTGATTCCATTTATTTAAAAACACAAAAAGACCGCATCATCCCCTATATTATTTCGATGACCTTTTATTTTTCAGTCTGGGTTTATTTTAAGAAAAATCATTTTGAAACTGACCTGGTCCGCATGGCACTTGCCATTTTCAATGCGTCGGTAGCGGGTTTTCTTCTTAATATTATCATGAAAGTAAGTATGCATGCCATTGCTATGGGTGTAATGACAGCATTTATCGCTTTTCTTGCTTTTGGCGAAACGGTAAATCTTTCCTTGTATGTAACGATTGCATTACTTATCTCCGGGATTGTTTGCACGGCCAGGCTTATCGTGTCTGATCACCGGCCAAAAGAAATTTATATCGGGTTTATGGCGGGGGTGCTTTCGCAGTTGGCGGCAGAGTATTTTGTGAGTTCTTAGCGCCTCACCCCGGCTATATTTATAAGATTTGTGAATTCACTCTGCCCCTCTCCGGCCGGAGAGGGGTGGGAGAAAGTTTCCAATAAGGAAATACTGAAGGGGTGAGGCGAAAATGGTAAACGGCACACTTTGGTTCAAGGAATCACAGATAAAAACGAGTATGCTCCTAATTATATCACAGATAGATTTCCAAATAAATGAAGTTTCCTGCCCCTCTCCGGCCGGAGAGGGGTGGGAGAAAATTTCCAGTAAGGAAAAACTGAAGGGGTGAGGCAAAAATGGTAAAAGGCACACTCTGGTTCAAGGAATCACAGATAAAAACGAGTATGCTCCTAATTATATCACAGATAGATTTCCAAATAAATGAAGTTTCCTGCCCCTCTCCGGCCGGAGAGGGGTGAGAGGAGATTACCGGTAAGGAAATAGTGAAGGGGTGAGGCGGGGTGAGCCAAAAAAAGCCCCCTGAATTAACAGGGAGCTTTTGATTCATCCATCCTTATTATACGTCCAACTAGCCGTTTAGAATTTTAGATGCCGTTAAATAATTTTTTGTAGGATGATAGATAAAAAGACAACTGCCATTCTTAATTGTGTTGATCAGGAGTTTGGATTGCTTTATCGGGACAGCGGGGCAGCCAAAACTGCGACCCATGTATTTTCCCCATCTCCTGTAATTGTCGCCAATGTATTGTGAGCCATGAATAACGATCTTTCTTCTTTCGGCTTTATCATTAAAACCGGGTTCAAGCCCGCTTAGTGTCAGTGAAAGACCATGACCACCCCAATACGTAGTTTTTGTTTTATAAAAACCAAGACTGCTTTGCAATGACTCGGGTCTATTGGAGAATTTTCTTGCATACTCAGCACCGGAGTTTTTTCCATGCGCTACGTATGTATTCAATAAAAGTTTGTATTGATCCAGGTCAATGACATACAGTCTTTTCCTTCTTGATGATTGACTCATATCACAGATCGTGATGATACCTTCCTTATTTATCTTTCCTTCTTCTACTAATTTCGTATAGCCGGTATAGGCATATTTAAATGCATCTTTTCTCAATCCTTTTTTTCTCAATTGAAGGCTATCGTATATCAAATCAACTTCGGAGTTAAAAGCAATTGAATCTGCTTGTGCAGAAAAATTAAACAGCGCATTAAATTTTTTATTGATCGGCTTATTTCCCTGGTTTAATAATGGAAGGAAGATAAACGCAGCAGCGGGCAATGAGGATAGTATGGCTTTAATAAACCTTGGCACGAATACGGATTGGGTTGTTAAACGGGTTAAAATGTAAAAATATTATCCACTTCAGCTAAATACAAGGCTAAAAGGTAATAATCGATACTTGTTTGTGGGAAATACTTGCGGGATCTGGATAATGGAAGAAGATTTACTAAAGGAAACTCGCAAATGTTCAGATTGGCCCTCAAATCCAATATTTTGTTTCAAACATAGTGCGAAGTGTCGATAGCAATCGTAATCGTAAAGATGCTCCAAGGAGGTCGTTGGACAAAAGAAAATTCGAATGCTCCTTTGCATCTTATCCTCTAAACCGTAGCGGTGGGTGTGTGAGAAATAAAATTTATTGACAACGGGCATCTTTCCATATATCGGGAACTTCAATTCTCCATAGTATGATGGGTAGGAACCTCTCTTTGTTTGACGATAAATTCATTGCTGTAGATCTTCAGCAGCAATAAGAACAATGAAATAAGAAGCGGCCCGAATATCAGGCCGATAAAACCAAATATGCTTAAACCTATGATAACCCCGAATACAGTAACAAGCGGATGAATATTGCCGATCTTTTTTGCCAGGGTGAAACGAAAAATATTATCAACCGTACCAATAACACCAAACCCGTAGATAAGCATGAATATTCCCCTGCCGATTTCATTATTGGCAAAAAAGATAAGGGCAAGCGGAACATATGCCAATGCCGCGCCCACCACCGGCAACATAGCCGTAATGCAGGTAACTACAAACCAGAACCAGGGTTCTTTTACACCAATGATAAAATAACCGATCAGTGCGACCACGCCTTGTAAAAAAGCAATCAACGGGATACCGACAGCATTACTTAATACCATATTCTTCACTTCTTTGCCAAGCATCCTGGCATTCTGATCGCTCAGGGGGATATGTTCATAAATGGTTGTTTCCATCCTTTTGCCATTCACCAGCATAAAATAAAGGATGAAATACATGAAGAAGATTGTACCGAGTGTATTGAAAGTGGCGCTGAGTAACCGGGGTATCCGGCTCTTGATCTCATTGCCGAGCCGGTTGATGTTTTCATTGCTGGCAATGACGATATCGAATTGTTGTTCCAGGTCGGCCACAATTTTTTTCAATGCAGCCATCAATTCATCAGAATGCTGAATGGCATAAGTGATCTTGGAAGAAAGCATATTGATAAGTACAGCGATCGGTAATAATATAATGATCAGCGACAGGAACATCAGTAAAGCTGCGGCCCAACCCGTTCGCCATTTCTTCCTGATCGCCAGGTGGAACATCCATTTGCGCATCACGATATATAATGTAATGGCACCGAGTAATGCAGGAAGGAATGTATAGAGTTCTAAAAAAAGAAGCAGACCCAGTGCAACAATGATTAAAAGAAAAAAGACCTGTCGTATCCGGTTTTGGTGTATGACCTGGTTATCCATGCTGCAAGTTATTTTTAAAGATAAAAAATAAAGGCTGCTCACCATGAACAGCCGTTAATGAAACTCCTTCCGCGATACGCACAACCTGCCCACGATTTGAATCAGCCCACCGGGCATACAGCCCACGATTTAAATCGTGGGCTGTATGCCCGGCGTACACCAAATCCGAAATAAAATTGAATGTTATCCGATAGCTTCGCAGCAATTACGGTATACATTCATTTCACCGGGCACTGGCAGAATATGCGGCCGGTGCAATGGCAATTTCCGCCAGGGGTATTGCAATAAACACGCCCGTGGTTCCCATTTTGAATCCTATTGCGACTTCAACCAGCACTTAATGCTGAACATTGATATAGTGATGATGTGTTAGTACTTATGCTGAAACACAAGCGCTGGCCTGGCCTCCCTCTTTTTTGGAGAAGAAACGAGGGTGAGGTCTTTAAATCTTCACCTCCTTCCATTTCCCCTTTATAAAAAAATAATATGCAGCCAGTGCAATGGCAGTTTCTGCTACCGGTATAGCAATGAACACACCGGTAGTTCCCATATTAAATCCTTTGGCGAGTAAATACGCAAGCGGGATTTGAAAAAGCCAGAACCCTGCAAAATTTATCCAGGTCGGCGTCTTTGTATCCCCCGCACCATTCAATGCCTGTATCATCACCATGCCGACACCGTAAAATATATAACCCGCTGCAATTATTTGCAATGACAATGCGCCATATTCCAGCACATCCGGATCATCATTAAAAATGCCGACGATCGGTTTTGCAAACAATAAGAAAAACAGCATGATCACAGCCATGAAAACTGCATTATATTTTGTAGTAAGCATTACACTTTTTTCAGCTCGGTCAGGTCTTTGTGCACCCAGGTTTTGACCGACAAGCGCTGCGGCCGCATTGCTCAATCCCCAGGCTGGTAATAAAAAGAACATCACATTACGGATAGCGATCTGGTAACCGGCACTGGCATCCTTGCCTCCGATCTCGGCCACTAGTCTGGTAAGGATGATCCAGCTGCCCGAGGCCATGAAAAACTGGAAAATTGCCGGCCACGCAATTCCAAACAGTGATTTGATCAACGGTGTGTCCCAGACAAAATGCTTCATTTTTATTTTGATCACCCCGCTATTTTTTCCAAAAAGATGATAGCATTGATAGGCAACTCCAATTCCTCTCCCGATAGTTGTTGCAATGGCCGCTCCCGTCAAACCAAGCGATGGAAACGGTCCGTAACCGTTGATCAGCATTGGGCATAAGAAAATATTGAGCAGGCTTGCGATCCAGAGACTACGCATTGCAATAGCCGCATCGCCGGCTCCCCTGAAAATACCATTGATCAGGAACAGCAAAATGATGACAATACTGCCACCAAGCATGATCCTTGTAAATAAAGTACCTTCCTTTATTACTTCGGGGTCTGCTTTCATCAACCGGAGAATGTCCGGGGCAAACACCACGCCGGTGATACTTATTATCACAGTAATGATCATCGAGATCAGCATGGATTGTGCTCCTGCATGAGCAGCGGCTTCCGGGTCTTTTTCCCCAACTCTTCTTGCTACCATCGCGGTGGCTGCGGTGCTTAAGCCAATAGCGATGGTGTAAATGACGGTGATTACCGACTCTGTTAATCCAACAGTTTGAATGGCATTGGAACCAAGTTTACCGACAAAGAACATGTCCACTACCGCAAATACGCTTTCAAGACTTAATTCAAGAATCATCGGGATTGCCAGCAATACGATAGCCGTGCGAATACTCCCTTGTGTATAATCATAATCGCCCCCGCGGATTGCCTGGCGAATCAATGAAAAGAAATGAGATAGTTTATTTTTATGTACAGTTGATTGCTGCATGATCGAAAAGAAATTAAAAAGTAAAAAATGAAGTAAAGCAACGAAGGTTGCTTAATAGTGCTGTGAGTAGTTGGCTCTTATATTTGGGGGCGAACCATGCAGAAAATCATATGCGAAAATTAAAGAGGGGCAAAGCTAAGAGAAAGATTTTAACCGGCAAACCTTAATGCTGATAAATATTGATGGATGTGAAAATCTTTTTGTTTGCGGCGGTATTGGAGGATAAAACGCGGATGCGGCAAAGGGACGATCTCTTCAAACCATTTGTACTCATGATTCAGCGCCAATAAGAATTTGAAGTTCTTTTCCCCGCCGATACAAAAACATTTGTTTGTTTTAAACCCCATGGCCACCTGTTTATTAATGCACTGGATTATAAATGGCGTAACGGCCTGCGCTAATTCTTTGTCATCGTAGTAATTCATGTTTCTTCCCGAAGCCCCTACTTTGGAGGGGTTTGAGGAGGCCGTAAACCCAAGCGGGCAAACCGACCCTATACACCAGTCCTGGTAAAACTTCTGTACACCACCATACGCCATGATCATTTCATAAATAAATTCGGCTGATAACTCTGAAGACAGTTTGAGATGATGATCGATCTTGCAGTATTCTTTCAATTGTTTGGGTGCCGTAAAATTGACACCGGTCAGGCCGGCACCATATCTTCCCGGGTTTATGCCAAGCAACAAACCACGTGGACGATCGTCATTAAAATATTTTCTGAAAAACGTTCCTACTATTTCAATCACTAGTGGATCTTTCTGCGGAAATAATACTTCGATGCCTTTTGGCAGGTTGGCCGGTGGCTGCAACTCTTTATAAAATCCTATGAGCTTTTCTGAAAGCATTATTATTTCCGTGTTTCAGTGTATCTGTCGCAAAAATAATTGCCACTGAAACACAGAAGCACTGATATAATATACAATAACTTTGTCCTGCTTGCCAATGAAACCGTGGTTTCTCATAATGCTCTTTTGCGCTTGTCATAACCCAGGCAGCGCACAACCCCTGGATTCCGGACGCCTGGTCAGGGGAATTCCTGATGGAAAATGGATGGGCTGGTACAAGAATGGCAAACCTCAGTTCATCAGAACTTATTCGGCCGGAAAATGGCGGCAATTCCAGAATGAAAAAATCCGCTATCATCCGAAAAGAATTTCAATGCCTATCACAAAACTGTATCACGATCACAAAGAGCAGGCAGAAAAATATACAAAAGCAATAAACAGTTTTTGTGGATTGCAAAACTGTTCACGGGTAAATGGAAACGCCGGGGAGGTAATTAACAGTGCTGTGCAGGAACACTATCATCCTCCGTTTGGAAATGGCTTATTGCATGGATTGTTTATCAACTGGTTTTCCGATGGCGCTATAAAAGATTCCGGCCATTATCACAATGGCCTGCCCGAAGGCGTCTGGTTCAAGTGGACCGATGACAAACAATTTTACTGGAAAGGTTTTTATCGCCATGGACTAAAGAACAAGGAATGGAAATTATATTCATTCACCGGCCTATTGATCCGGATCGTTTTTTATCGTGATGGGAAATTGATATGGAGGAAGGAGGTGAGGGAGGGTGTGGGACTGAGCGATACAGAGTATCCCGGTTTGCATTAAGCCATTTAGTGTCTCTGGATACTGTTAATTACAAACCATTGCAGTGAAATTTTTATTGGGCAAAAAGCGTACAGTTGAACTAACTCCAGGCTCCTGAACTCCTTTAGAAATTTTTATATCCCATTCTTTCTCTTTTCTGAATTGTTAGAAAAGTTTGAGTGATCAACGAGGCGTTGCATGGGGATCGCTTCATCCGGGTTGCTCCATTATCATTATCTTTAAGAGTAAGTAAATACCATGGGGAAAAACGATGCTGCCAAATTTATGAGAAAGGCGATCCGGCTTTCGATTGCAAATGTTGACAAAGCTACAGGAGGCCCTTTTGGCGCGGTCATCGTTAAAGATGGTAAAGTAATTGCCCGCGGCACAAACAATGTTACGGCTACAAATGATCCAACCGCCCATGCGGAGATAGTAGCGATTCGTAAGGCTTGTAAGACCTTAAAAACTTTCCAGCTTACCGGCTGCGAGATCTATACAAGCTGCGAACCCTGTCCCATGTGTTTAGCCGCCATTTATTGGGCCAGGCCCGACAAAATATATTTTGCAAACAGTAAAGAAGATGCGGCCGCCATCAACTTCGATGATAAGATGATCTATGAGGAAATAACTAAACCGGTTTCAGAAAGAAAAATATTTACGCAGCAAATACTAAGAGAGGAGGCGCTGGAAGCTTTCAGGAAGTGGAGTGAAACCCCTAACAAAATCGAATACTAAATGATTCAGTTTATTCTGAATAATCAAACTATTAAAACCAGTTTGCCGGCCGGCAGCACGGTACTGGATTTTGTTCGCTATCACAAACGGTTAATGGGAACAAAGATCGGTTGTCGTGAAGGTGATTGCGGAGCATGTGCTATCCTGGTTGGAAGTGTTGAAACCGGTGAACTCGTTTATCGTTCCATGACCAGCTGCCTGATGCCCCTGGGCAATGCAAACGGAAAACATATCGTCACTGTAGAAGGTATAAACAGCAAAGAACTTTCACCGGTACAGCAAGCATTGGTGGATACCAATGGAACGCAGTGTGGATTTTGCACGCTCGGCTTTGTGATGTCACTCACCGGTTTTGTGATCAACAACCACGGAACCAGCTACAATGATGCGATAAGTTCTATCGATGGAAATATCTGCCGTTGCACGGGGTATAAATCAATTGAAAGAGCAGCCAGAATTCTTAGCGATAGACTATCGGACAGACCAACTACCAATACAACGGAATGGCTTATAAAAAATAGTTTTATTCCCGCCTATTTTTCAGACATCAAAGAAAGATTATTACAAGTAAGAACGGATTCGGAAGATCATGTCCCCGAAGCAAATGGCAAACTAATAGTTGGGGGTGGTACTGACCTGGTCGTTCAGCAACATTCAATGGTAAAAAAATCGGCAACCCATCATTTTTTTGATAATGAGAATTTAAAAGGAATAACGCTTGAGGGCAATAAGTGTATCATAGGGGCCTCGGTTACTGTTACGGAATTTGCCGAATCAGCGGTTATTCAAAATATGTTTCCTCAATTAGAAAGATATATCAAGCTGATTGCTTCCACACCCATCCGGAATATGGCTACTATGGCGGGAAATCTGGTCAATGCTTCTCCCATCGGCGACATGACGATTATCTTTCTTGCATTGAATGCAGAGATTGTGTTAAGGAATGGGGAAAACATGAGAACTATTTTGCTGAAGAATTTTTACAAAGGATATAAACAGCTGGAGAAAAAAAACAATGAGTTTATTGAAAGAATAATATTTACCAAACCTTCACCGGGTGCTGTATTCAATTTTGAAAAAGTTTGCAAACGTACATGGCTGGATATTGCTTCCGTTAATTCGGCCAGTTTGATCGAATTAAATAAAGACGGAACGGTTAAAGAGATTCATTTATCAGCCGGCGGCGTAGCACCTTTTCCGAAATACCTTGCTAACACCGTTGCATTTTTGAAAGGCAAAAAAATTGATAAGAATGTTTTAGAGAAAGCAATTCAAATCATGAACGACGAAATTGCTCCGATCAGTGATGCGAGGGGAACAAAGGAGTATAAACGACTTTTATTAAGACAACTATTCATTGCTCATATAAACGAAACGACCAGGAATAGAGAATTGATCAGGCAGGTATTGTTGAAAGTTCAATCATGAAATCAGGCGCAAACATAAAGACTCTTCCAAAGTCCCCAATGGGGATTTAGGGGGCCTGAACTCCCGGCTTTGATCAAAACCATTGTTAAAGCTTAATTGTGACAAGAAACAAAAAATATCTAAAATTAACCACGGAGGCACCGTGGCACGGAGGGACACGGAAAAAAATTCTCCGTGACTCCCTGTGTCTTTCTGCCTCCGTGGTTCCATAAATTCTAATTAAGAGATTGGCCCTTGCAGCCAGGAGGCTTTTATGCTTTTAAATGAAAAAGACAAAAATATCAGAGAGATTCAGCCTACAGATTTAGCAGATAGGGGCATAAACTTCGATGCACCGGCTCATGTCACCGGCAGATCGATCTATGTCGATGATATCCCGGTGATGGAGGGCACATTGTTCCTGAAGATATTTGATTCTCCCATCGCACATGGAAAAATTAAAAGCGTTGATTATAAAGAGGCAGAAAAAACCGAAGGTGTGGTAAGAATATTTTCTTACAAGGATATTCCAGGGGAAAACCAGGTCGGCGGCATCGTTGCCGATGAAACATTACTTGCCGAAAATGAGGTTCATTTTTGCGGGCAACCCATCTTAATTATCGCAGCAGAAAATGAAGATGCCGCCGAAGAAGCCATTCATAAAATAAAGATTGAGATCGAAGCCCTGCCCGTTATTACCGATCCGAGAGTGGCATTTGCACAGAATAAATTGTTATCACCTTCAAGAAAATTTAAGATCGGCGATAGTGCATCCGTTTTTTCCCAATGCAAATATGTCTTTGAAGGAAAGACGGAAACAAATGGCCAGGAACATTTATACCTGGAAACGCAAGGAGCTTACGCTTATCCAACTGAACACGACAGTGTAAAAATATTTTCAAGCACACAGGGACCAACGCAGGTTCAGCGAACTGCAGCACGGGTTTTAGGAATTGGAATGAATAAGATTGAAGTGGATGTAAGCCGGATCGGTGGTGGTTTTGGTGGGAAGGAGGACCAGGCATCCGCATGGGCAACAATGGCCGCGCTGGTAGCATATATTTTGAAACGCCCGGCAAAATGTATTCTTAGCCGAATGGATGATATGCGGATGACAGGGAGAAGAAATCCTTACAGCAGTGATTATAAAATCGGGCTTGATGAAAGCTTAAACATAGTTGCTTACGAAGTCATATTTTATCAGAATGGTGGCGCCGCGGCTGATCTCTCACCCGCTGTTCTTGAACGTACATTATTTCATTGCACGAATAGCTATTTTATTCCCAATGTGACGGCGACAGCTCACTCATGCAAAACAAATCTTCCACCCAATACGGCATTCCGCGGTTTTGGCGGGCCACAGGGAATGTTTGTCATTGAAGCGGCTATCGATCATGCAGCAAAAAGTTTAGGTATTGATGCCGCGGTGATCCAGCGAAAAAATATGATGGATGACGGTCATGAAATGCCGTATGGACAGATCATAAAAAACGCGGAAGCAAAAAACTGCTGGGATGAGGTGGTCAGCCAGCATGATCCTGAAAAAATAAAAAATGAGATCAGCGGCTTCAATGCAAAAAATGAATTTATAAAAAAAGGAATGGCATTGATGCCGGTTTGTTTTGGTATTTCATTTACCAATACGATGATGAATCACGCAAGAGCATTGGTGCATGTTTATTCCGATGGTTCGGTGGGTGTAAGCACGGGGGCAGTGGAAATGGGCCAGGGCGTGAATTCTAAAATGATACAGGTCGCTGCACAAACACTCGGCATTTCAACGGGTAAAATAAAACTGGAATCCACGAATACAACAAGAGTTGCCAATACTTCACCTTCTGCAGCGAGTTCAACCGCGGACTTGAATGGAAAAGCACTCCTTCATGCCTGCAACCAAATCAATGAACGTTTACATTCATTTATAAAAACCGAGATAGCCGGGCATCTTGAATGCAGTGTCGGGATCAAAGATGAGAAGGTTTATATCAATGATGAAGCCACTGTGTACGATTGGAAAACGTTGATACGGGAAGTGTTTATGAAACGGATCAACCTGAGTGCAAAAGGACATTATGCAACACCAGTCATTCATTTTGACAAAACAATCGAAAAAGGTCATCCTTTTGCTTATCATGTGTATGGTACTGCCATCATTATCGCCACCGTTGATTGTCTTCGCGGCACTTATGAAATTGATGCCGTGCATGCGATACATGATGCAGGAAACAGCATCAATCATGCGGTGGACCTTGGCCAATGCGAAGGTGGCGTCGTACAGGGTATTGGCTGGATGACTATGGAAGAAGTTGTTTACAATGAAGAAGGTAAGTTGCTTAGTAATGCGCTTAGCACGTACAAGATCCCCGATATTTATTCTGTACCGAAAGAGTTGAATGTTCAATTCCTGGATACCGAAAAGAACAACCTGGCTATTCTAAAGTCGAAGGCAGTAGGTGAGCCGCCGCTGATGTATGGGATCGGTGCGTTCTTTGCGATTCGTAATGCGATCCTTGCTTTTAATTCAGGATCAACGATAAAATATAGTGCACCCATTACACCCGAAAAAGTGTTAATGGGTTTATATAATAGGTAAGATTTTTTTATGAGCCAGGCGACATTGCTACTATTTAACGTCGGTTGCGACGCGCAGCCTGTACTGAGCGAAGTCGAAGTGTTTAACGGTCTGTTCAATATTCAGCAATTGAGTCGCTCCCGATGGCTATCGGGATTACCCCGAGTGAAGCGAAGGGTCGCATGCCGACGCTTGCGGTCGGCATCCCGACATTTATCGTCGGGACTCTTGTGCGTTCCGTTCGCTATTCAATATGATATGTTTGTTTCATTATCACCTGAGGCAACGATGATTGTCAAAAGGCTGTACAGTTAAAAATACTTTCTCCATGAGTGACATAAACAAAATACATAGTAACAAGTGCTGGTTTGACAATAAACTTCAGCCTGCGACAGTAAGCTTTGAAAATGGCATCATTACTGCCATTGATCATAAAAAGCTAAATGATGCCGAAGATTTCGGCGATAAAATCTTAATGCCCGGGATCATTGATGTGCATGTTCATATTAATGAGCCCGGTCGCACCGAATGGGAAGGATTTGATACGGCCACCCGGGCTGCTGCCGCCGGTGGAGTTACGACTGTGGTTGACATGCCGCTGAATTCAATCCCTGTTACCACGACATTAAGAGCACTCAATGAAAAATTAATGGCTTCAGTAAGCCAGCTCAATGTTAACTGTGGTTTTTATGGTGGGTTGATCCCCGGAAATTATAATCACATGGACGACCTCATCGACGCAGGAGTAATGGGAATAAAATGTTTTCTGATTCACCCAGGCATCGAAGAATTTCCAAATGTAACGGAGAAGGACCTGGATAAGGCAATGCCAATCCTTGCAAAACATAATGTTCCATTACTTGTTCATTGCGAAGTTTCGGAAAAGCAAACTGACAACAACCTTAGTAAGGATCCAACCAGCTACAAAAATTATTTGGCAAGTCGCCCCGGGCAATGGGAGAATGATGCCGTAGACTTAATGATCAAACTGTGCCGTAAACATAATTGTCCCGTGCATATTGTTCATGTATCATGTGCCGGGGCAGTACCAAAAATAAAAAAGGCAAAGGAGGAAGGCTTGCCGCTCACGGCAGAAACGGGCCCTCATTATATTTACTTCAATGCTGAATCAATTCCTGATGGACAATGCGAATATAAATGCGCACCCCCTATTCGTGAAAAAGAGAATAATGAATTACTAAAACAAGCTTTGCGGTCAGGAGTTTTAGATTTTATTGCAACGGATCATTCTCCAGCCGTGCCCGCGATCAAAGAAATTGAAAGCGGTAATTTGAAAAAAGCCTGGGGAGGTATAGCAGGTCTTCAATTTTTGTTGCCGGCATCATGGACTGCATTAAAAGAGATCATGTCTCTTGAAAAATTTATTCCTTTACTTACTTCAAGGCCTGCCGCCTTTATGAATACAAATAATAAAGGTGAAATCAAAATCGGTAATGATGCAGATCTTGTGATTTGGGATCCAGGTGAAAAGAAGAAGATCAGCAAAGAAGATATTTTATTCAGGCATAAAATAAGTCCTTATATTGGAGAAGAGCTTTTTGGAACGGTTTTCCAAACCATTGTAAATGGCGAAACTGTTTTTAAAGAGGACAAGATCATAAACCAAAACAAAGGCAAATGGGTTTGGAGAAAGTAAAAGAGATCATTAAAGAAGCTCCTTCCTTTACTCAACTCACTGACCTGGCTGCTGAACGTTTGGGCGGCACGGTAGTATATGCCACCGATGATTTTTTTGCGGCAAAAGAAAACCTTATAAAACCGGGTCGCGGAAGTTTTATCCCGGATAAATATACTGACCGTGGTAAATGGATGGATGGATGGGAAAGTCGCCGCAAACGAATGCCGGGTCATGACTGGGCCGTCATCCAATTGGCCACCAGCGGTAGCATAAAAGGTTTTGATATCGATACCAATTTTTTTCTTGGCAATCATCCGCCGCATGCTTCCATCGAAGCTGCTTATTTAACTAACTCATCTGAGCTCTCAGACCCTGTCGGGTGGAACCAGGTTGGCTGGAAAGAGATCTTACCAAAATCTCCTCTCGATCCAGGCTC
>DASTIZ010000469.1:0-6057 GCA_035717045.1 Chitinophagaceae bacterium | reverse complement strand
ACTCATCACCGTTGTTTCAACACCCGCATTATCGACTCCAATGATATCAACAGTTGGTACATCCGCCGGGCCTGCTTCAGTACTTGATCCTCTCCATATTAATTGCTTCCATTGTTTAGCTGCGCCAAATGCAGGGGATATCGTATAACCAAGGCTGTCTGGCGTAGGACAAGTTACACTCAATAAAATCCGGTCATAGATGTTCTCCGTGAATTTTATTGAGGGAGTAAAAGAAGATAAACTGTTCTTTTTATACACAATTGCAAAGGCAGTGGTGGTATCGTAGTCATCAATAGAGTTAAAGCCCTGGTTTTTCAGGTAATGATACAACGAATTACCTGGTCCGTAATAAGTAGTATCTGCTGCCCATGCCGCCGCATAAGTGTTCGGGCCATACGGATAGGTATTACTTCGGATTGCCACGTAAGCTCCTTCAGGTATTATGTACTCAAGAAAATCCTTCGCCTTTCTTCTACCTGAAGTATCACTCAGCGAAAAATGAAAGTTAAATTCCCTGTTGTATGTCATGCCCTGGCAATTATAACTTCCATAGTCAGAACCCGACATATTCTGCATCGGCTTAAACGTCACCGGGTCCAGAACATTAATAATAAGCTCATCGTAGCCACACCCGGGCCCAAGGATATTTTCACCGTTAACTGCAATATAATAGTCAGCTGCGTTAGCTGAGCCGGACGGATACAGAGCAGACCTGACAAACAGATTATTTAATACGGTATGATATTGCCAAAGCCGGGTTGTCGAATCAATATATACCCTTTGAGAATTTGATTTGGTATGCTGGTAGAAATGAGATTGGTTGAATCCAACATCGCTGTTCGGTAAATATACAAACGAAGCTTCATTCCACTTTGAAGGGTTGCCTGATGCATCCAGGGGTGTTACCCGCCAATAATAAACCGTGCTATCGGTGAAAGTGAATCCCGGTGAGAATTCGAGTAAACCACCCGCAGACGTGAGATTTACAGTTCGTTTAAATGGAGAATTGAAAAAAGTTGTTGTATCAATTTCCATCCTGTATGGCTTCGATGGGCTGAACGGGTTTGCAGTGGAAGCATACAGTTTGATATCTTGCTTATTTACGATCGCATAATCCAGTGGATAAACGGGTCGTGCATCATCTTCAAAAATGAAGAATTGCTTGGTGATCGTGTTGTTATTGTCCCAGGATTCGTCAACGGCATTGTCTGCGTCTATAGTAACCGTAATCTCATTCAGACCTTTGTCGGTAATTGGATCTATATGCACATTAAGGGATATAGAGTCAATAAAACGGATACCCGGAATCGTATCTTTAAAAATCGTCACCTGTGGAAGGTTTGGAACCTTCCTTTTTACTTCAACAGAAATATTCCTGTTGATGGCCTTTCCCTGGTTTATAAACCTGGCGTCAAGTTTAAACACCGTGTCTGCAATGGTAATGAATGACGGAGAGATCTTCACCATTGGATCTTCAATCACATAATCGGGCTTTGTATGCGTATTTGGCTTTAAGGCCGGGTCACCGTGAAATGTATTCTGCTCTGTATGCATCCGGGCGTAAAAATCGAGCTGTGAAGTCTGCGCATAAACATCAATAACTGATTGTTTCAATATTTCACCATAAGTTTTTCCATACATCAATCGCGACTCATTCGTGTACGTTTTAGTATTATAAATGTCAAGGTAATGAGGTATGCCAAAATGAGATGTGGCAAGAAAAGCAATAGCACCGCGATTAGGGGTCAACAACCATCTTTCTGATAAAGTCTCTTTTGTATAAAAACGTGCGGGGTTGTAATTAAAAAAGTTTCCTGCCAAGCAACCCATGGCAATGAATAATGGGTATTTCTGCGGATTGTTGTATTCTTCCGGATTGTCAAGGTTAAAATCAAGTACGGTGGCTGAGGAGTGCCCGAAATATACAAGTTGAGACAATCCCTCGGCAAAAACCTCTTTCAGTTTAAGATCCGATAACTGCTGAACGGTTTCAGTCGACGATTTTTTGAACGTAGTGACATTCGCTCCGAACAGGGTATCTGAAATAATTTGTTTGTACTTGTTCATATAGCCGTTGAGCTGGGTCACCAGGGCCGGTTCATTTCCACCAATAACGTGGACCACATTTTTCATCCATGCTTTATCCTGTACCGCTGGTGATGCCACCGCTTGCTGGGCTTCATACTCCTGCACCTTGGTTAAATAAATGGCGATTTCATCTCCATTAATCACCGATAATCGTCCGATCGGTGTCAGCGGAATTTGCTGCCTTATTTCGGCACTTAATAATATGTCTGAAGCCGGGCTCCCAAAGGTGGGCACCAGGTTCAGTTTTTCAATGTCTGCATCTGAGCTACCTTCCGCGTAGCGGTACTGGTCATACACCACACCATGGCCCACCAGGAAAACAAATTTTGGCGGTGAAGAAAAACTATTTCTTGTCCAGCGTAAAAAATTTCTTATTGAATTGGGGTGCTTTTTGATTCCAAATGCAAATTGATCAACCAGTTCATCAATCTCATAGATCCTGGCATTATAACTTCCGCCCGCAGCCGAACTCCGATAGACCCTATAATTCTCTACCGGGTTTGAGCCGCCCGGACCGGTATATAATTTCGGGTTTGTTATAATCAGAAAATCCCCCTGGTTACCTGCTAGAGCATAATTAATAAAGTTTCTTGTTTGCACCGGGCCGATAGCCGAAATATTTGCCGGCGCAAGACTTATCAGTAGAAGCCTTCTATCAACGAGGGATGGTTCCAATGCAAATTTTAATAAAGCGGGACTGGAAATATCGCCAACGTATCTTTTATTATTCGTAAGATCATATAATACCGGAGCCGTTGATCCATAATCGAAATTCGTGATCTCGAGATAATTTCCGCCGGGATTTGCAGGCAAAACAAAATCAAAGTTCGTGGCATTGCCAAAATTGAAAAGCCTTGGATACGTGAGTTCATATTGAGACACCACCATCCTGTCATATGCTCCACCACTCAGGTTTGTTATCTCGATTGTATTGCTACCACTCAATAAACTGGAAAGGGCCACCGTTGCTGATCCCTTAAATTGGTTCAGGTAATCCATCTGTGCACCCAAAATGCTATCGGCATTAAGTTTTACCCTGAATCTTCTCAGGTTAACACCATTACCACAGGCTGCCATCCTGAATGTTGCATCCGGACCTGAAGCATATGGGTATAAGACATGCGGCTCGCTGAGCGACTGCTGCGGCCCGATATCCCAGGAAACCCAGGCCTCACCCCTGTCATAGGCAGACGAATGCACATACTCACCTGCATCAATATAATAACCTGAATTAATATAATCCTTGTAATATCTCCCTTCAGTAAACATAAAGTATGGCTCTGGTGGAAGAATATTTCCCGCTACATTATTCACAGCATTCTGCAATCGCAGGTTACCACCTGAAGGATTAATTGTGAGAAAGAATGCAGCCGTATCGGTTTGCAGGCTGTGTTTATTACTTAATATATAGCTTGTATCCCGGTAAAGGGTGCTATCGGGCAGACCATCATTTTTCTCACCCCAAAATTCAATATAGTCACCCGCACCTAATGGACCAGATGACACGGAAGTATATAATGCAACCTGACGGCCGTTTCTCCAAAGTTGAAAATCCTGGGCTGGCGTGCTTCCAATTCCGATCGAAGTAAGTGTCGATTGTGGTATCCTGTAAAGACCTGTTCTACCTACATAGAATTTATAATAGGTCTTACCGTAATCGATCCATTCATTATGGTATGGAAATGTTTGTGCCGTGGCAAATAAGCCCGGAAAGATTATAAACAGTGTAAGTAGAATTCGTTTCATCTAATAGTTTTTATCAGGGTTGGGATCATCTCTTAATCTTATTCTTATCATTTATCATATCCAGCTTCAGTGAAAATACATGGGTAAATAATGGATTTGATTGATTGGCTAAGTTCGTAAACGCATAATCGATAGTAACATTTGATATCTTGAATCCGGCACCGGCACTTGGCTGATAAATCCAGACTTTTTTCAAATTCAGTGTATCGCCGTCGGCCAGGGCTCTCTGGAAATTATTGATGCCAGCTCTTACATAAAATATGTTGTTGATATTACACTCCAGTCCAAGCTTTGGATCTGCACTTACAGGATCCGCGCTGAACAATGTATTTCTTTTACCATCAAACGTGAGATCGACATTTGCTTCTGCCAGCAGGTTTACTTTTTTACCAAGTTTAAAATCGCGGGCTGCGCCGATTACAAGTCTTGGCGCCGTTAGTTCTGAAGATTTAACCGGGATCTCATTATTTGTCAAATAAAGAATTTCTTTTTCTTTTTCGGTGAAGGTGAATGACCATGTATTGAATGTGGTCGTAATATCTCTTCCCGCAATTCCGAATTTCCATTTACCCTGGAATATTTGCATGCCGGCATCTAAACCAAAGCCCCAGGCTTTTGCAAATTTGCCGACACTGCGATGAATAACTTTTGCGTTTACGCCAAAGTGAATATTCTTATTTGTGCTTTCTTTTAATTTCTGTGCGAGCGAGAAAATAAAAGCATAATCAGCCGAAGAGAAGGCCTGGATGTTATTATAGTTGATCGAACCATCAGGCTCTACAAGGAAAAGAGTGTTCATAATATCATCAACTGCAAAGCGAAGCCCGGTGATGGCAAAAGTTCTCTTATTATTTGTTGTCGGGAATGCAGCGCTTACAAAATCGTATTTACCGATACCGGCAAAATATTCGGCATGCATCAGATTGAGCTCAGGATTATTTTTAACCCCCACAAGACCCGAAGGGTTCCAGTATCCTGACGTCCCATCCTGTACCGATGCAACCTGGGCCCCGCCCATAGCCAGGCCCCTTGCTCCTGCACCGATGTTCAAAAACTCGTTGGAATATTTTCTGAACTGAGGGTAGCTTGCCAAAGAAATAAAAATAGCAAATAGGGTCAGACAAACATGTGGTCGTTTCATGGTTCCAATTTTCGGATAAGCATTCTTGAAAAACAGTTTTTCATTGGGTCGGTGGTTCTGTAAAAATAGATTTTAGCGGCTGAAATACATAGAATTCAAGCAAAAATCCAGACTTTGAAAACGAATAAGTTAGAAAAATATTGCCGTTTTACCCTTGGTTTCTTTTTGCTTTACATTTGCGGTAAAAGTTTTAAGATGAAACTCTTAGATGAGCTGAGATGGAGAGGCATGATACAGGATATGATGCCCGGAACTGAAGAACAATTGAATAGAGAAATGACATCAGGTTATATTGGCTTTGACCCCACTGCCGACTCGCTTCATATTGGTAGTCTTGTCCCTATTTTACTGTTGGTTCATTTGCAAAGGGCTGGCCATAAACCGTACGCACTTGTTGGCGGCGCTACGGGCATGGTTGGAGATCCCAGCGGCAAAAGTGAAGAGAGAAATCTATTGAGTGAAGAAGTGCTTCGCCAAAACGAGGAGGGTGTGAAAAAACAATTGATGCAGTTTTTGGATTTTGATCCGTCAAAACCAAATTGCGCGGAAATGGTGAATAACTACGACTGGTTCAGGAATTTGAGTTTTCTGAATTTCATTCGCGACGTTGGCAAACATATTACTGTGAACTATATGATGGGTAAAGAAAGTGTAAAGAAAAGAATTGAAGGAGAAACCGGGATGAGCTTCACTGAATTCACGTATCAATTGGTGCAGGGTTATGATTTTTACTGGTTGTATAAGAACAAAAATGTAAAGCTGCAAATGGGCGGCAGTGATCAATGGGGAAATATTGTAACGGGAGCAGAACTGATAAGGAGAAAAGATGGTGGTGAAGCCTTTGCCTTTACATGTCCGTTAATTGCTAAGGCCGATGGAACGAAATTTGGCAAAACTGAAAAAGGGAATATCTGGCTTGACATCAATAAAACGAAAAGCTACGACTTCTACCAATTTTGGATAAGAGCTTCTGACGCCGATGCAGAAAAATGGATCCGGCTATTTACATTCCTGGACAAGGAAACGGTTGACTCATTGATCGCTGAACATAAAAAAGATGAATCCCAGAGGATCTTACAAAA
>DASTIZ010000468.1:0-4871 GCA_035717045.1 Chitinophagaceae bacterium | reverse complement strand
TCATGGCTGGAAAGTAAGATCAATCATGTGAATGTGCAGGATGTGATACGCGAGAAGTATTTGATTCAAAAGGTCAATAATCAATAATTATTAATTAATAATTATTGATTATTATCGTATACTGTGTGGGTAACTCATTATAAGATTCTCCGGATAAATCGATCTCCCTCCCTTAATTTTGCGCAATTTATTTTTCACTGACTATGCCCGACAAACAACAACCTGCAATCCTTTTATTAGAGGATGGAACGCTTTGCCATGGATATGCATTTGGTCATATTGGAACGGCAACCGGGGAGATCTGTTTTAATACCGGTATGACTGGTTACCAGGAAGTATTTACTGATCCCAGTTATTACGGACAAATTCTCATCATGAATACGGTGCATGTCGGGAATTATGGCGTAAAAGATGATGAAACAGAATCTGATTCAGTCAAGATCCGCGGTCTGGTTGGCAGGAATCTCGAGGAATCTTATTCAAGAAAATTGGCAAAAGGTTCGCTTGAAGACTATCTTAAGAAAAATAAAATAGTTTGTATCGAAGGTGTTGACACCCGTGCCCTCGTATCTCATGTTCGCCAGCAGGGCGCAATGAACTGTATCATATCTTCAGAAGTTTTGGATGTCGAAGAGTTAAAAAAAATACTGGCAAAAGTTCCTTCGATGGACGGATTGGAGCTGGCATCTTATGTAAGTACTGAAAAAGAATATGAACTGGGGGATTCTTCCTCGCCGGTAAGAATTGCGGTGATGGATTATGGATGCAAGCAACATATCCTGGAATGTATGACTCAACGTGGCGCTTATGTAAAAGTATTTCCTGCTAAGACGCCAGCAGCAAGGCTGAAAGAATTTAATCCGGGCGGATATTTTATTTCAAATGGCCCTGGTGATCCTGCAGCAATGGATTATGCAATTGAGAATCTAAAAACAATACTGGAAGAAAATAAACCAACGTTTGGAATCTGTCTTGGTCACCAGCTATTGGCCCTGGCAAATGGAGTAGACACGTATAAGCTTCACCATGGCCATCGCGGGTTGAACCATCCTGTTAAAAATTTACTGACTGGCAGATCGGAGATCACAACCCAGAATCATGGTTTTGGTGTAGATCCTGAATCGGTGAAGAAAGCTGACCATATCGAGGTGACACACGTTAACCTCAATGATCAATCGATTGAAGGAATGAGGATAAAGAACAGACCTGCTTTTTCTGTTCAATATCACCCTGAGAGTACACCGGGACCACATGATTCCAGATATCTTTTCGACCAGTTTATCGACATGATCAAAAAAAAACAGCCCACGGTTTAAATCGGGGCTGGCAAACAATTGTCGGCTGACAAAATCAAATATCCCTAAATGCTCAGCGCAATAATCTAATGAGCATTTTTATTATTTAATTACATTCGTTGAATGAAGATAGCGATCATCTGCAAATTTTTTGAAGCCCACGGTTTAAACCGTGGGCTGACAAAACACCGTGGGCTGACAGAACCAACCGGGGGGCTGACAGAACAAACCGGGGGGCTGACAAAACAATCCGTAGGCTGGCAAACAAATGTCGGCTGACTAAATCAGACATCCCTAAATGCTCAGCGCAATAATCTAATGAGCATTTTTATTTAATTACATTGGTTGAATGAACATATCGATCATCTGCAAATTTTTTTGACGCCCACGGTTTAAACCGTGGGCTGGCAAAACATCGTGGGCCGGCAAAACAAACCGTGGGCTGGCTTAATGCCCGGGCGCAATAATCTAATGAGCATTTTTAATATTTAATTACATTCGTTCAATGAAGATAGCGATCATCAATGGCCCCAATCTTAACCTTCTTGGCAAAAGAGAAACTGATATTTATGGCAACAAGCCATTCGAGGTCTTTCTTTCAGAGCTTCAGCATAAATATCCTCATATCCATCTTCACTATTATCAAAGTAATGTTGAAGGAGAACTGATCAATGAAATTCAACGTATCGGTTTTGAATTTGATGGCATAATTCTTAATCCCGGAGGTTATACCCATACTTCCGTTGCCATAGGTGATGCTATTGCTGCGATAACAACTCCCATTATCGAAGTTCATATTTCAAACGTCCACGCAAGGGAAGATTTCAGAAAAATATCATATGTTTCGGGTAAGGCAACGGGGAGCATTTTTGGCCTGGGATTAAAAGGGTATGAGCTGGCGTTGGAATGGTTTGTTTCAAATGCAGCCACGGGATAGTTGTTACGTGATAGGTTGCTAACGGCCAATTGCATGATTTATATCATTTGATGTTAATATTCGTATCATTTTGTCCCCTTAACCGATTTGTACTTTTACACTCTTATGAGGATCCCAATTGTTTATAAGTCTGCCGAAGAAGCGCTGGCGGTTGTTCAACCCGGTAATCGTATTTATTTGCATGGCAGTGCACAGACGCCTACTTTTCTATTAAGAGCGCTAAAGGATCATGCTTATCGCCTCAAGGATGTTGAACTGGTGTCCATTACTGTCTATGGCGATCTGCAGGTTGACAAACCGGAATATGCGGGCATATTTCATTTCAACTCACTTTTTGTTTCTGCCAGTTTACGCACCGCCGTTAACCAGGGGCTGGCTGATTATGTTCCCGTCTTCTTAAGTGAGATCCCTGAGTTATTCAAGCAAGCCATCTTACCGATTGATGTTGCTCTTGTCCAGGTTTCATTGCCCGATGCTCATGGCTACTGTTCATTGGGCGTGTCGGTTGATATTGCCCGGTCCGCTGTCAATACAGCAAAGCATATTATCGCACTCGTAAATCCGAATGTACCAAGAACCCATGGTGATGGCCTGGTTCATAGCAGTCGATTTGATAGTCTGGTGTATTGCGAAGAGCCATTATATGAGATGGATTTTAGTACCAAATCAACTCCGGCGGATGTTAAGATAGGTGAATACGTTGCCGGTTTAATTGAAGACAGGAGTACAATTCAAATGGGAATTGGGTCAATACCCGATGCAGTGTTGAGAAGTCTTTCTACCCACAAAGACCTTGGTGTGCATACAGAAATGTGCTCTGATGGCATCATCGATCTGTTTGAAAAGGATGTCGTGAATAATAAATACAAGCAAATACATCCTAATAAGGTTGTGACTGCCTTTGCGCTTGGTACAAAACGCTTGTATAATTATGTAAACGACAATCCTGCCTTTCAATTTCTCGATATTGATTATGTAAATGACCCGCACGTTATCCGGAGAAATCACAAAATGGTGGCGATCAACAGTGCGATTGAAATTGACATTACCGGACAGATTTGTGCTGATTCGATTGGAACTTATCAATATTCAGGAGTAGGAGGGCAGATGGATTTTATCCGTGGATCATCATTGAGTGAAGGGGGAAAGCCGATCATTGCATTGCCGTCACGAACAGGTAAGGGCATTCCCAGAATTGTAACGACCTTGAAACCCGGGGCAGGTGTTGTTACTACCCGTGCACATGTACACTATGTTGTTACTGAGTATGGCGTGGCTTATTTGTTTGGAAAGAACTTAAGACAACGGGCAAAAGCACTCATTAATATTGCGCACCCCGATGACCGGGAAGAACTGGAAAGAAGTTGCCATGAGAGGTTTAAAATATTTTAAGTGTACGGGTAATGCAAAAAAAGACTAATGCACCTGTTTTGTGGTGCATTAGCCTTTTTTCGTGATTTAATATCTTAATGTTATTTACGGCAGCCACCACATTTTCCCGTAATTGTTGTCTGTGCCTCCTAACAAAGCGACTGCAGCAGCGTAGTTCGTACCATTAAGGGCCGCTTCATTTGTTGGATATCCTAAACGTAAAGGAATTCCTCTTGGATCGATTGCATCCTGGGCAGGAACCAAAACTGGAAACCCAGTGCGACGCCAGTCATTCCAACTTTCCCAACTATTAAGATACATGTGAACCCACTTCTCAGTCATGATTTGTTTGTAACCGGTTGCCGGAACATATAATACGGATGGTTGGGCAAGATAGATATCAAATTTCGCCTGGTCGAATACGCCGTATTGTTGCCAGGATGCCTTAATAGCGTCCTGGTAAAACACTAAAGCAGCGGCGTCTCCTCCGGCTTCATAACCAATCTTTGCTGCTTCGGCTCTCATAAACAATACCTGCGCATAATTAAACAGAGACATTTTTGAACCTTGTGAACGGAAAAAATTACCAATGCGACTGTAAGCAGCCGGAATATTTACCGCTACATTTCTTCCGTACGTCAAACCTTTTACCACTCCCCCCGCTAAAACTTCGCCATATATGGGCAGGCGGGGATCGGCGTTAGGTTCCATATAATCGGTCAGTGTTTTGCTGATTGCATAGTCATTTCTATTGCTGGCTGTGTAATTATTGTACCAGGGATTAGAATTATTAGGGTCTCCAAGAAGGAAAGAATAAGAAATGTTTTGAGCGTTGCTGGAAATAACGCCTGCAGCCAAGGCGGCTGCGTATTCAGTTTTACCTTTTGCGGGATCTTTTACTGAAAGGCGAAGTCCCATCACCATTCTGATTGTATTGGCAAATCTTTTCCAGCCTGCCATATCTCCATTTAACAATACATCACCTACAACTTTCGTTTCTGACAAATTTATTTGGTTTGCTGCTTCGGTGAGTTCTTTAAAAAGATCATTGTAAATATTCTGCTGCTTGTCGTACACAGGTGAATAGGCTTCATTTCCTTTTAAAGCTTCTGAGTATGGAATGTCACCCCACTTATCTGTCATCAGCAAAAAGTAATAGGCTTTTAAAATGCGGGCTACACCAATCTGGTTATTTTTTGAGCCATTGCCAATTGCAGCCGGGGAACCACTATTATTATAGTTAATTATAGTTTGCAAATTGTACAAAG
>DASTIZ010000467.1:0-5764 GCA_035717045.1 Chitinophagaceae bacterium | reverse complement strand
CGCAGGGTGGTACCAATGGCGGCGCTGAAATACCTTTTATCCTGCAGCCGATCGTACCGCGGAATGTCTGTTGAACTGGAATATTGAAAATTCAGGCGATGGGAAATTCTTTCGTTTTGCCTGAACAGGAATTTTTGCATGATGTCCCACTGCTTATAGCCTGAATACCGTTGTACCCTGTTATCACTATTGGCAATTACCTTATCTATCCCTCCGCCGATATCAATGAGTGAATCTCGTCTGCCGAATCCCGGATACTTATCATGATATTGATTGCCCATTTTCATATCGCCAAAATAGCTGTAGGTATAGGATTGCAACCAGGCAAACCTTTTGCCCCCAATGCTTGCATTGAAGTGCGTGGTTTTTTCATTATTAGCGGAACTAAACCTTCCAAACAAGGACCCATCGATCCGAAGTTTTTTATCCGTGGAAAGGAGTGGCGATTTCGTGATCAGGTGGACTACACCACCCAGCGCATCACTTCCGTAAAGTGTGGATGCAGGCCCATACAAAACTTCGACCCGTTCAAGCATATTCTGATCTACGGTGATCACATTTTGCAGGTGTCCTGCCCGGTAAATCGCGTTATTCATTCTTATGCCATCCACCACCAATAAAACCCTGCTTGCCTCGAATCCGCGGATAACAGGACTGCTGCCTCCCTGTTGACTTTTTTGAACAAATACATTTCCGGAGTTGATAAGCAGGTCCCCGGTATTTTGCGCATTGATGCTTGCAATAGTTCTTGCTGTTATAATATCTATTTTCTGGGTTACATTTCTCTTTCTTTCAGAAAATTTATTGGCGGAGATAACAACTTCACCCAGCGTTTTTTCCGATAGTGTATCTTCCTGTGCATTGATACACGATGCTGCGCACAGCAAGGCTGTCAGCAATAAAGCTTTTTTCATAAGTTATTTGTGATTACAGTCAGTGAATAAATTCAAAATACCAGGCGATCGCTAACTGTGGCGGGGGGGTAGGAATATCCAGAAATGGAAAAGCTAAATGGTGCAGGATAAGCGGAAAACTAATTGCTGATTGGGTTTTGACTGTTGTTAATTCCGGGGAATTGGTAGAAAACGCAGAAAATAACAATTGAAACACCCCGGTAAGAAGCTGGTTTGTTCTCTCATTAAAGCTGTAGTTAATCTGTTTATTTAGTGCAGTCTCGTTCTCGTCATAAATTCCTTTGAATGTATACCTGCCATTCATTTCTGAAAACGATTTTACGTCAAACAGCCTCCCACCAATACTGATCTCTTTATTTTTTTTATACCAGTTAAATTCACCGGCACAAAGGACCAATGTTTCAAGCATACTTTTTTCCAGCTTTTCTTTTGCCTCGTGTTGTACAATCTTCAACCGGATCATAAGTGATGCAGAAAACACCAGTGGCATTACCGTTAATGCCAGGAATAAGATGGATAATATTTTTCTCTGTGTATTTATGACTTTGGAGGTTCAGGTCTTTTAGGTCGAACAAGACTATCGGCGGGATATTTTTGTTTCATTTCGTCCCTTACGGCCTGCGCCCAGTTTGTCAGTTTTGCTTTTTCGTCCTGCGTCAATACTGCGTCCTTATGTAGCCAGGTATAGCTATTCAGGGGCATTTTACCTTCCTTGACCTCATCAATTACCTCTTCCATTTTATGGTAGCGAAACCAGGCTGGTTTTGCTGCCAAAGAATCAAAATTGAGATTTCCCTTTCCCTCTACTACATGATCATTTAACCACCAATCCACAGGCTGGATCCTGGTGTACCATGGATATACCGTATTGTTAGTGTGGCAATCATTACAAGCTTTTTTCAATATCACCTTTACATCGTCCGGAACCGGGTGCAACTTTCCCAATGCATAAACCTGGTCACCTGGATGTATATTTTTTTTGGGATGAAAAAATTGGATCACAAGCAGGGTAATCAAAAGCAGCCAGCCTATGGTCTTAATAACTTTTTTCATGATCGCAGTTTAGATCGCTAAATTAATACTTCTCCTGTCATCTCCTTTGGAATTGGCAATTGCATCATTGTAAGAATTGTTGGTGCAAGATCACCCAACTTTCCCGACTTTATTTTTCCACTCCACTCATTATCGATTATAAAAAAAGGAACTGGATTCATGGTATGCGCCGTATTGGGCGAACCATCTTCGTTGATCATATAATCTGAATTGCCATGGTCAGCCGTAAGAAAAATCGTATACCCATTCTCCAGCCCGGTCGTTACCATTTTTCCCACACATTCATCCACTGTCTCAACTGCTTTGATTGCTGCCTCCCAGATACCCGTATGACCAACCATATCCGCATTGGCATAATTGAGACAAATAAAATCAGCGGTCTTATTCTTTATTTCGGGTAACAGTGCATCCGTTACTTCGTAAGCACTCATTTCTGGCTTAAGATCATAAGTGGCGACCTTTGGCGAGGCAATAAGAATTCTCCTTTCACCATCGAACGGTTTTTCCCTTCCACCGCTGAAGAAAAAGGTTACATGTGGATATTTTTCTGTTTCAGCGATGCGTATTTGTTTCAAGCCATGCTGCTGCAAGATCTCGCCTAATGTATTATTCAAATTGTCTGTATCAAAAATGATATTTACATTATTGTACGTTTTATCATATTCCGTCATCGTGGTGTAGTGCAGTAACAGTTTTTTCATGTCATGTTCAGGCAAATCCATCTGCGTAAGCACCTGTGTTATTTCACGGCAACGGTCCGTTCTGAAATTAAAACAGATCGCAACATCGCCATTTCTAATTTTCGCCAGTGGTTGCTGGTCTTCTGCTACGATCACGGTTGGCTTTATAAATTCATCGGTAACCTTCTTATTATAGGAATTTTCAACCGCAGCAATTGCATCGGTTGCTTTTTCACCAATGCCATTTACCAATGCATCATATGCAAGTTTTATTCTTTCCCATCTTTTATCACGGTCCATTGCGTAATAACGGCCACTAACTGAAGCAATCTTTCCAACGGAGCCATTTAAATGTTGTTGCAGGTCTTTCATAAATCCAAGTCCGCTTTTCGGGTCGCAGTCGCGGCCATCGGTAAATGCATGAATGAATACATCATCCAAATTCTCCCGATTACAAACATCGATCATTGCTTTTAAGTGGTTGATATGTGAATGCACACCACCATTACTTACGAGGCCTAAAAGATGCAGCGGTTTTCTATTTTCTTTTGCAAATCGAACAGCGTTTAGCAGAACCTCGTTCTTTGCAAAAGATCCATCCCGGGTAGCGACATTGATTCTCTGTAATTCCTGGTAAACGATCCTGCCAGCGCCAAGGTTCAGGTGGCCTACCTCCGAATTGCCCATTTGACCCTCGGGCAAACCCACTGCTTCACCACACGTTATAAGTGTAGTATTGGGATATTTTGAATATAAAGAAGAAACAAATGGCGTTTTGGCATTCTGAATTGCATCGGCAGATGCCACCTTTCCGAGCCCCCACCCGTCCATTATCACCAGGATCACTTTTTTTGCTGACATTATGAAAAATTAACAATAAAAAATACGTTCTTTTTCACAGAAAAAACGCCAGCAAAGCTAAGTGTTTTAACCTTACAGCTGTGTAATCCCATTGGTAAGTAGTACCTTAGGTATATTGAAGGTTAACGGACTATGGCATGTTTTTCGATTAATCTATGCAAACAAATTATATGAAAAAAACATTACTCTTTTTATCAGCATTTTTGGTCACATTTTTCTCCTTTGCACAAGGCGGAATTGATGAAGTGATCTCCGCTATGAAAAGCGGTAATGCATCAGGCGTTACCAAATATTTTGACAGCTATGTCGATATTACAATGCCTGACAAAAGCAGCAATTACAGTAAGAGCCAGGGCGAACTGATCATCAAAGATTTCTTCACGAATAATGGGGTAAAGAGTTTTGATGTTAAGCACAAGGGTAATAACGATAGTGGCGATTATTGTATTGGAACACTTCAGACAAAGAACGGAAGTTATAGAACAACCGTGTATATGCGAATGAAAGGAAATAAGCAAGTGATCCAGGACATCCGGATCCAGCAACAATAAAACTTTAAGTAAAAACTTAAAAGCCTCGCCGATTTCTGGCGGGGCTTTTTTAGTTTTGAACAATGGAATTCGGAAAACAGTTTTATCATTTGATAGACGAGGCCCTGGCTGAGGATGTCGGCGATGGAGACCACTCAACCCGTAGTTGCATCCCGCCGGAAGCCAGAGGCAAAGCAGTTTTGAAAATAAAACAGGATGGCGTATTGGCCGGTGCAGAAGTAGCTGAAAAGATATTTCTGTATAAAGACCCGCAATCTCTTTTCACGGCATTGAAGAAAGATGGCGAGGTGATGAAAGCCGGTGAAATGGCCTTTGAAGTAGAAGCATCCATACACACCATATTGCAGTGTGAAAGACTTGTCTTGAATTGTATGCAGCGGATGAGCGGTATTGCTACGTTAACAAAAGAGTTTGCTGACAGGCTGTATGGTCATAAGACCAAACTGCTGGATACACGAAAGACAACCCCTAATTTTCGTTTGCTTGAAAAAGAAGCGGTGAGAATAGGCGGCGGAGTAAATCATCGCTTTGGATTGTATGACATGATCATGTTAAAAGATAATCATATTGCGTATTGTGGCGGGATTGAAAATGCAATTAATGCGGCATGGAAATATTTACAGAAAAACAAGCTCGATCTAAAGATCGAAATTGAGACAAGGAATCTTGAGGATGTTCAAAATGCGATTGCAGTAGGAAAAGGTAAAGTATTTCGCATCATGCTTGATAATTTTACACCTGAGCAGGTCGCCGAAGCCCTGAAGTTAATTGCCGAAGTCGCGGGGGACTTCGGAATTGAAACAGAGGCCAGCGGCGGTATTAATCTTGATAATATAGAAGATTATGCTGAGACAGGCGTTGATTATGTTAGCGTAGGAGCACTGATACACCAGGCCAGAAGCCTGGATCTTAGTTTGAAAGCTGCGATAATTCAATAGTTTAATAAGTTCAAGAAGTTTAAAAGGTCCAAGAGTTGAATTAACCTATTGAACTTTTTAAGCCTCTTGAACCTTTAAAACGTGGGAGCCATGTCCAAGAAAAATAAACCTGATAGCCGTGGATTTGTGTTTAGCACCGATCCAAATTTTCAATTTAAGCAGGAGAACGAGAATATTGAAACTCGAGCCCCATCGCAACAACAATTAACAGTAAGATTGGATACGAAACATCGGGCAGGGAAGGCGGTAACGTTGATAACCGGATTTATTGGCAAAGAAGAAGACCTTGCGGACCTGGGTAAAAAATTAAAATCGTTTTGCGGAACCGGTGGTTCGGCCAAAGACGCTGAAATAATGATTCAAGGCGATCAAAGAGATAAAGTGATGCAATGGCTTGTAAAGAACGGGTACAACAGGACGAGAAGAATCTAAACTTCGTCCATCTTTTTACCTTCATCCATAAAAAAGCTCAAGGCACCGCTTGGGCATTTTTTTACCTGGTCAATTATTTTTCCTGTTGCAGAACCCTCAGGAGAGATCCACGGTTTTTCACTGGGTTTAAAAACTTCAGGTAATCCACGAAAACAGTTTCCTGAATGAATACACAAACGAGGTTGCCAAACGATCGTTACTTGACCGTTAGAGTATTTGTAGGTTGTTTGTGCCATAACATCTGAATCCGCGCTGAAGCCCTCACTAATAATAGTTGAATTGTTCTTAACCCCACCTTAAGGCTGGGGTACTAAAACCTTCTATTAAAATCACTG
>DASTIZ010000466.1:0-14488 GCA_035717045.1 Chitinophagaceae bacterium | reverse complement strand
TTTGCCATTTTAGGTAAAGCCATGATCAGGTGGTTCTCCACCCAATAAGCGTCTTTTAAACCATCCACTAATAACTTGATGAGTCCATCGGATGCATCAAGTTCCATAACGTCGATATCAGCCTCTGGTGTTGGATGGAGTTTGGATGGATTGTCTTCAGCTGGCAGAGGATGATCGTTGCTTTTTTTTGCAAATGCCGTGTTGGATTTAGCATTCTCTTTGTTTTTGGATTTTGCTTTTGCCATAAATTTTGATTGAACAGTGAAATAAATAATTAAGTGCTGTATAAGTGAAACATTTGATGTCTGCACACTTGCTAAATTGAAAAATATATTTGGTAGCATCATCAATGCTGTAGAACGGTTATACAACTAATATGCTAAACTTCGCCCGTCGACGAAAAACCATAGGGGCGCCGGTTGATAAAGCCCACAGTCAATTGTGCGATGCTCATCGAATATAAAAACATCGTAAATCCATGAGCAAATATTTACTCAAACTTACCCTCGGTTGAAACCGGGATTGCAACAATGAATTGCTCTGGCCATTCAAAAATGCTGTTAACCACTACATGTTGCCTATCCAGGATACGAAAAATTAAGAGCGAGCCGTGAATAAAGCAGGGGCAGAACAATTTTGAGATATGCGATAGAGACCAAAAACTGGTACATCATTGGTTTATTGATGAGACATGGAAATGTTTAATAATAAGAACCTCGGTAGTATTGGTAAAAAGCTCCTAAGAAAGAAAGAAACAATTGCTATAGCGGAAAGCGTGACATCAGGATTATTGCAGTTTGCTTTTTCAACTATCAAAGATGCATCTTGCTTTTACCAGGGTGGTATTACAGCATTTAATATCGGGCAAAAGTTCAAGCATCTGCAGGTAGACCCGGTTCATGCGCTGGCGGTGAACTCAGTATCTCAAAAGGTGGCCGAAGAAATGGCACAACAAGTTTGTAGTTTATTCAAAAGTGACTGGGGGATCGGGGTGACCGGGTACGCGACACCTGAACCACCTTCCGGGCATAAGTTATTTGCCTTTTATGCTATCGCTTTCAAAAATAAGATCAGAGCAAAGGGTAAATTGAGTCTCAGTAAAGGCGAACCTACGGAGGTGCAACTATACTACACAAATAAAATAGTCAACAGACTTTTAGAGCTGGTGTAATTTAGCGATTCAAATCTTCGATGCTGTCTAAGATAAAGTAGCAGGTATTATAAATTTAAAAGGGACGGGTGAATCAGGCATTACACTGCCGCTCTCACCTGGCTGGTATAAACAACTTCTTTCAACTGGTTTTTTGACCCGTCAATGATTTTTGAGTGACAGTCACAGATCTTTCTTATTGACTCATCACTATTTGAAGTAAATCCGGCTTTTAGATAAGCGCAGAATAAGGTAAAGATTTTTATTTTCTTCAACTGATTCCACTGATTTTCGAGCTGTATAGCGGCACCGTGGTAACCTTTTTCCCAGAGGACTCCCACTAATTCATTAAATACCCTAACACGTCGGTCTTTGCATACAGCTTTTTCAAAGAGAAAAGAAATTGTTTCCCCGAAAAGTTGCTCATCAGGATAACCGTTACGCATAAACTTTGAAAGTATAGCTTCAGCATTTAGTGGGATGTATCGCTCATCTGACACCAGAGTAGAAACACTGATGCCAAAGCTTGTCAATATGCGGTGAAGTGCTGTAAGATGATTTCCGCTTGCAATTATGAGAACACATTCACCAGCTTTAATGCCGCCGCCGATGAAACCTGCCAAAGAATCCAAAAGGATATCATCACTCTCATAAATCTGCAACACATGATCCGCCGGGGCAATTTCTCCCCAAAAAACATCCGCATTTACGTGGTCCCAGCTAGTCTGTAAATTCATAAAGGAAATCTCCTTGTTGAAGTAGTTAGTTAATAGGTTAAAACCTCCTGACTTCTTTAAGCCACAAAGAACATTCCACTGATGACGGGTTTGATTGGTGTGATGATATTAGTTTGGAGACACCTCAGGGAGAAAGCATTCAAGGGCACACCACAGATAGGTATGTTTACAATGATTGTTACTTTTTACTTTGCGACACGTTGGTTCAAGTATCGATGTGAGGTTGGGCAAAAATCAGCAGCTGCGCTCTGGCATATTTTTTATTGGTAATTAAAAAAAAACATACATATGCCAGACAATCCGCAAAAAAAAGGAAGAGATAGTAAACGAGTTAGCCAGCAACCGCATGAGCAAGCTTATCAAAAAAGGAAACAAAATAAGAACGGATCGAAAGACAGCAGCCGCATGAATGGCAGAGGAAGCAGTAAGAAAACAGCTGGGTAATTCAGTCCTTCCAACGATTATCATTTAACACAAAATAACCATGTGACCGGTCGGAGATTACATGGTTATTTTTTAATACCGTCAAGTTGTTGAAAGGAGTCATTAAGCTCGTCAGGTCAGGTAACCCGCAAGCACATGTTAATTCATTTTGGTTATGAACTCTTTGATGTTGTAAAATATGTCGCTGCCTATTTCCCTGATCTGTTCCTTAGTTAATGGATATTTTTTAATTGGCCGGAGAATCATTCCGCTGAATTCATGCCAGTCCAGCGAATGATGAAATGAATAATTAAACCAGTATTCGGACTCATCGTCGGGCCGTATCAAAACCGAACCGAAACAATTAACCATGGGATTACAATCGGTTCGCATATCCTGGAACCCAATGTACATATACCATTTGCCGTCCTTGCTGTTTTCCCTCTTGACTATAAAATCTTCCATGCTGGCTACTAATCAATTTTAATTCCGAAAACCCGCGGAGATGGCATAATCCTTTAACCGGCATGAACTGGCACTATCGTCTGGATATTGAAAAAAGTTATGATCAGCATAAATCCTGATCCACACAGCATGCGGGAGGTTGATAATTACCGCTGGGGGTTGCTTCGGCTCGAAAGGGCGGATTAACAAAAGACATGACATGGAACGCGATGCCACTGAAAAAATCCAGGATTGGATTGCGAAAAACGGGATTGATAAGTTTCCTTCTGTTTCTACCAGGAGGCATTTGATGTCATTTTGGTATCGCCGGCTTAGAATCCGGATTTTGGACCTTCCAGTTTATCCACTCGTCAATGAAGCTTAACACCGTGTCATCATCCAAACTATTTCGCCAGGTATAAAAAGCGTTACGGCAAACAGTGCAGGCTTCCGTCTTGTCAAAGATTTTCCCCGCTTTTTTCAGGAAACTATCATCGATCTTTTTTGCATTTGCAATCAGTTGCACATCTTTCTCGTTCGCATTGAGAAGCTTGAGCACAGCCACCAGCTTTTCAATAAACTTTTTTTCATTTTGATCTAATGCCATACCAATGATTAGAAAACAGCGTGCCACGTTCTTAGTTTTCTGTGCACGCCGTTCCACCATCGTTGGTCACAGGTTGTATCACACCCGCATGTTTTTGGCGCCGGGAAATCGGATGATTTCGCGGGACCGTTTGAGGTGGTTGACGGTTATTCGTCAATTAAGAAAATTGTATCATGGATTAATCTTTACCTGCAGGATGTTTCCTGGCTGCTTAGTTCCTTCGTTTGAGATAAAAAGATCACCCGCTGCATTAAAACTAATTCCCTCGGGTTGTGCAAACTCGTTATTATTCAATTGATACAGGCTTTTGATTTTTCCGGTTGCATCGATCACCAATAACTGCGGATTTCGTCCATCCGTAATATACATATCGTCCATTTGCGGGTGAAGCGCGATGCCTGATGGGTTTATCGTGGCTTTCTTTTTTTTACCGGATCCATCTTGGTGGAATATTTTGTCAAAAAGATCAATTTTGAAAACCGGCTGCTGATTCATTTTTTTTGACCCCAAATCAAATGCATAAATGCCTTTGTAATCATCTGTATCCAGTTCAGCACCTTTAATCGCGATTAACAACCTGTTATTTTTTTTGTCGTAACAAAGCCCCTCGGAATCCTGCTTGATCGTGAGGTGAGTGTCGTGTTCTTTCACCGCTGGTTTTTCTTCGTTAATACCACTTACTTCAAATAATTTCCCGTCGGCGCGCAATACCCAAATATCTTCGCCCACTACCGCCAAACCTTCATAATCTCCGGAGCCGGCGAATGGAATTTCTTTTTCTACAGAAGAAGATTCCGTATTGTATATGAATACCGTTCCGAGTTCATCCTGCACACACGCAAATCGTTGTTCATTCATATAGGAAAGACCCGATATTTCTGTCAACACTTTTGGCATCTCCCATTTTTTTGCAATGGTAATCCCCGCGGCCGGTGAATCCTGCTTACTGGATGTACCACTTTTTTCCATTTCAGCTTTGTTATTTGCGCTACTTAAAAAAGACAGGGTATTGGCTGGACTGCCAGGTAAAACCAATATCCCGGAAAGCCCCACACTCAAGACTGCTATTTTAACCACATTCATTTTATTTATTTGGCTCTTTGTACTCGTATCCTATTACGGGCATTTTTAAATGATAATGCTGATCTGCAAATTAAGGGATGAAATTTGGAAAAAAAAGATAAAGCTTTCTGACCAAATTAGGGAGTTACTGAGTCAGCATTCCTACATGTAGAATATTGTAGACAAGAAATTGACGAATGAATATTTGCCGCAGGGTCATGAGAGAACTTCTGTGACGCCAACTCGCTGTTGAATTCTATTGACTTGTCAACACATCCTTTTGTGTTCATTGTCGTTCTTATTTGCGTGAATGTCTTCTTGTGGATATTGGGAGACAAAAATTAATTACCAATTTGTTTTTTAAAGCTGCAAAACAGAAAATTCTGCATTGTATTGAAAGGCGTAACATGATCTTCTGTAATACATTTAATTTTTTCAAATCCATGCGATAGTTGTTCCTGTAGCTCTGCTTCGCTGTATTTTTTAATGGGAAGTCCACTGCATATATCCGGGCCTTTATCGGAGAAAGTACCAATCGTAAGAAATCGTTTTATAGCCTTTCTTGCCCGGTCTAAATATTCAGTTATCTGCTGTGTTGTGGTAAGAAAATGAAAGGTTGCCCGGTCGTGCCATACATCATACATCCGTGAGGGTTCAAACTCGGTAACGTCAGCCACGATCCACTTCACTTTTGCAGCGTCTTTGCCCAATCTTGTTTTGGCTTTGGTTAATGCTGTTTCTGAAATATCCAAAACAGTTATATCCTCAAACCCTTCTTTCAATAAATAATCGACAAGTTTGCTGTCGCCTCCACCAATATCGATAATGCTGGCGGTCTTTGGCAAATTGTAACTATGAATAAAGTCCAGTGAAGTTTTTGGAATATCCTGTGTCCAGCTTACTTCGTTTGGTTGCTTTGTGTGAAAAATATTTTCCCAATGTTCTTTCCTGTTTTTATTCATACAGTCATTTTTGTCTTACCAGTTTGACTTTCGAATACACCTTGAAGTCTTTGTCTGGTTCTGCAATCTCAAATGTTTCTTCAATCTCGTCATCTCCGATGAGCCGGTAAGTTTCTTTGGCTCTATACCCGGCTGGAATATTCTCAATAGATTCAGTCATAAAAACCAATGTCTTTTTATCAGGCCAGATGCTTTCAAGTCTGAATTCATTTACAAATCCTTCAATGTGAAATTGACGAAGCATAAAAGTCTTTTTAGCGTTATCATAGCTGAAGTAGCCGATATCTTCATGCACCTCGCCTTTGGGATTTTTATCAGTTGGAGGGTAAGTTGATTTGTTCCGGATCTCAATGAAACGATTGTTTAAAATGAACTGGTAGCTTCGCTCATAGATTCCCTGCCCGGGTTTCCCACCGCCTTCACCCTTCCATTCACCAACAAATGGTTTTAATGTAAGCCACAAGCTATCACGCTTGCTCATTTGTGCATCAGAAAAGAGAGAAAGGAGCAGCAGGAGAATCAGCATTGTTTTCATATACTTCGTTTGGATCCCGAAGATAAAAATTTGCCGACGATTGTATTGTTAATCAACTTTTATTCCAACCCGTCAAAAAATGTACCTCAGGCCAAGCTGTACCTGCCACCGTGATTGCAGATCCGGGCTTTCAGTAAAAGTTTTGATCAATGACGGATCGAACTGGTAAGTTGGCGAATTATTGTTGTACGAAACTGACAACGGCTGAAAATAACCAGAAGTGGTAGCATATTCCACCACGCCCCATTTGCTGCTGATAAGATTGCCGAGGTTTATTACATCGACACTGAACTGGAGTGTTTGCTGATTTTTTTTGCTCACAATAAGGTCCTGCAGGATCCGAAGATCTACCTGTGTATTCCAGGGTGTTTCGCCTCCATATTTCTCAGTGTATTGACCTCTTAATTCACTTAAGTAGTCATCCTGTGCGATAAATTGTTTAAGTGCGGCCCGCTGTGCTGCTTCATTCTGAGAAACACCATTCACGTCAATCAGCGTGGTGAATGGCATCAGGTCAATTTCTGCATTGGTAGGAACATATAACAGGTCATTGGAAGAAGTTCCGTCATTATTGATGTCGCCACCATACACATAGGCAAAACGGCTACCCGACGTCCATGATCCAAAAAGTGAAACCGTGGTGGCCCAACTGCCTCCATACTCCCATTTTTTTGAAGCAGCTGCAATAAACCGATGCCTGTTTCCATACAGTGAATTTGAATTGATGGCTTTATTCGCATTGTTAAGGATAGGGTTGCGATCAAAAGCATCACTGGAGATCTCAGCAGAAATCGAGCTGGCATCCTTTGCCACAAGAAAATTATATCCAAACATGGCATACAAACCCTTTTGGAAAGTTTGCTGGGCCTGGAAACTAATATTGAATTGATGACCTTCTTTGGTATTGGTAAAAACATACGTATTTGTAGTCCCCTGGTCAGCGGGCAGATAAACACTGCGATTGTCAGCTGTGCCTGAATTCAATGCTCCAGTTGGAGTACCTAATTTATAATTACGGACCATCATTGCCTTTACATCTTTTGTAAAAGCTACATCGAACGTAAAGATGGTTCCATACGGGATCTTGAAATCGGTACCCACATTAGAGCGCCAAACCTGTGGCCATTTAAAATCTTTGTCGGTGGCATTATAAAAACTACTGAATGGATTGCCGATATGATTACCAATCCATACAAATGGAAAACGACCGGTGAAAAGTCCTGAACCGCCACGCACCTGTAAGGTCTTGTTGCCTTTCACATCCCAGTTGAAACCAAATCTCGGTGAGAGTAATGGACTGGTCTCCGGAAGTCTTGTATTATCGAGGTCTTTTCCTTTACCATTGGTTATCGGTTTACCGTCTTTGTCAAACAAAGTAAGGTTATCGGAATTCGGAATAGTTGGAGAGCCGGTAGTAAATGAACCCGAATAAGTTCCCGCATTTGGTGCAAATACATCTTCCTGGATATTTGGGGTGGTGAAGGACATATTATCGTATACAGGTTTGTCCATGCGAAGTCCCAGTGTCATTTTGAATTTAGGATTGACATACCATTCATCCTGGAGGTATGCTGACAATTGCCCAACGGTCATTTTTACCAGTTGCCATTTATCGGCAGCCGCCCTGTTTGTAGCGTAAGTAACAAACTGGTCAAGGGTAAACACACCAAACCACAGCGGGGCACTTGCCGGCACGTTTGTTTTAAAATCCGCAATGTCTACATCTCCTAAAAACATATTAAAACCATATCCTGTCAGGTTAAAAGAGTTTTCAAATTTGAACGATTCATAAGAACCACCAATGGTGATCGAATGATTTTCTTTATAAAGGGTAAAATCATTGGTTACCTGGATCGCATCCTGGTTTAAGGTGTTATGGATAGAAAAAGGTTCATGCCCGGCGACAATATACCTTGTGTTATATTTTGAAATATTCATAACAGGGAAGGGAGTTGAAAAAGGATTACGATTATCGCGAAATAGACTATATACCATTCTGAGTTTATTGGCAGAATTGCCCTTGAAATTTGATCTTAACTCGGTGCTGAATGAATTTAACTTATTTACGATCTGGTACCCGGAATTCTGAAACTGGAGGGTAGTATAATCAGGGCCCCGACGACCAATAGCGCTGGGGTGGGCCGGCTTATCCTTTTTTGCATCCAACCCGTTGTAGGTGAATGACAGCTTGTGAACATCGTTGATATTCCAGTCGATCTTGGCGAGCCACTTATAGTTTTTTTGTTTATGAGTAAATCCCTGGTAGGCGCCGGTATTATAATTGAATTTTGTTCTTAAGATATTACTTACATCGATCATATCCTGTTCCAATACCCTTGCCGAATTTGAATTGTTTGCATTCGACGCATTCCGGGGTACATAGCTCGTGCCTTCATCTTTTCTTTGTTCCGTCTCGAAACTCAGAAAATAGAATAATTTATTTTTTTGCAAAGCACCGCCAAATGCAAATCCGCCCTGGTATTGGCTGAGATCAGGCACAATTAATTTGGTCTTCGAAACTTTTTTCCCGGTCAATGCTTCTGTTCGGTAGAAGGAATAAACCGTCCCGGTAAAATTATTATTGCCTGATTTGGTCACCGTGTTCACACCGGCGCCCGTAAATCCTGCCTGGGTTACATCGTAAGGAGCGATGTTCACCTGTATCTGGTCTATCGCGTCTAATGAAATCGGCTGCGCATTGGTTTGTCCGCCGGGTGTTGGTGCATCAAGGCCAAAAGGATTATTAAATACAGCACCATCGAGTGAATAGTTATTGTATTGCCCGTTTCGCCCGGCAAAAGAAAGACCATTATAAGTTGGCGAGGCCGAAGGTGTCAATCGCAGGTAATCATCGGCAGAACGATTAATAGTTGGTAAGGCCTTTATCAACCTGTTATTGATATTAGTGGAGGCGCCGGTTCTTTTGTTATCAAAGATCCTCGATTGTGCCGTCACGGTGACACCGCTCAATTCTGTCGTTTTTTCCTGCATGGAAAATTCAATGGTATTATTAAGGCCTAACTCAAGAAAAATATTCTCCACTATTTCCTGTTTGTAATTGACATGTGTAACTGAAACCCTGTAGGGTCCGCCGACCCTAAGGTTAGGAACGGTGAATCGTCCATCACCTTTAGTTATAAGGACCTGTTTTATACCCGCATCGGGAAATTCGACTGTAACCGTAGCCGATGTAATACCAGCTCCCTTGGGATCGGCCACAAAACCAGAAAGTGTTGCTGTGGTAACCTGGGCATTAAGAGTCGCCATTGCAAAGAACGAAAAAGCAATAAGAGCTACTGCTTTTTGAAACGATGAGCTTTTCATACGCAGTTTTTTAGTTGGAGTTTACGGGGAAGGTAATAATTGTTAGCGGAGTATAATAATTAATTTTAACTGATTTCATGCAGTGACAATATTTTTTTGGTTTGAAAAAACAAACTATTTCAAGTGATATTCATCTGTTAATTCAATCGCCGATCTTGATAATAACATTGCCTACCTTCTGACCAGTGCCAACATAAGTAAATGCTTCGGCAATTTTTTCAAGCGGGTATGTTCTGTCAATTAGTGGGCGAAAGAGATCTTCTTCAATTCGGTTTTTGATAAACTCAAGATTTCCCGGGATGTCTTTGGGAGGAATGAATAAAACTTTTTTTCCGCCAGTTACTTTAGTAATAAGTGACCAGGCCAGATATTCAAACCCACCTGAGGAAGTAAAAATTCCGTTCTTATTTAATAATGGTTTGCATTTGAGAAAACCGGTTTTATCAACCGCATCAAAAACATAATCATAACGTTCATCATCTTTCGTAAAATCCTGCGTTTTGTAATCGATCACTTTATCAGCACCTAATGATCTTACGAGGTCAGCATGCTCACCTCCGCATACCGCTGTAACATAGACACCATAGTATTTCAGGAATTGAACATCAGCCGAGCCGATCGCTCCGGTGGCGCCATACACCAACGCTTTTTGTCCCCCTGACGGTTTAAGGTGATTGATACCGGCGGCAGCATAATAAGTTCCTTCGAGACAGGCTGCTGCTTGATCATAAGTTATATTTCCAGGCATTCTTACAATTCCTTTGCTTTCAGAAAATGTAATGTATTCTGCGTGTGAGCCGATACAAAAAACGCCTCCAAAACCCATCACCTTATCACCAACCTTTAACGATCTTACACCTGGACCAGCCGCTTCCACCTGTCCTGCAAAATCTGAACCTGTAATCGTTAAACGCGGTTTGGTTAATCCCGTAAACAGACGCATAAAATTTGGCTTACCCGTCAGTACATGGTAATCGGTCCTGTTGGCACTGGAGGCATATACTTTTATTAAGACTTCATCGCCTTTTGGAAATGGCTTATCGATCTCTTTGATACTTAGTACCTCGCGGGGTGGACCGTATTTAACACGAACAGCGGCTTTCATTGTTTTTTATTTTTTATATTTTGATAAGGGTACTATTTTTCACGGAAAGATCTTTATGAAATTTTGACCCACAACAAAAATTTGTTGGAATATTTGATGATATAAAAATAATAATAGTTTTATGCCTGCTTCGGGATTTCAGCGTATATAAATAGTGTCTTATGTTATCTGTTAAAATCCTAACTTTAAATCAAGCGTGTCCATCTGTCTTCCGCCTGAGTATTGCGATCCTCACTCTAAGAATTTTATCTTTAATCATCTTTTACTTCATTAAAATTATTTTATGGAAACCTTGACCACGCCAATGACTTCATTAAATGGAAATGACCTCCTGCAAGCAGCCAGCAAGTTGGGCTCCGTTCTTAATCAAAGTATAACTGAAGAGGAACACAATGGAAGACTTTCCACCTCAGTGGTGAGTGCGTTGAGGCAAGCGGGTTTTTATAAATTATTTCTGCCTGAATCATTGGGCGGGCTGGAAGCCGAGCCTTTAACGGTAGCTAAAGTAGTTGAAGAAGTAGCGAGTCATAATACAGCAGCCGGCTGGTCATTAATGGTTGCCAATACGACACTGCTTATGCTGAGCCGGATTCCCCAGAAAGGTATTGATGAGATTTTTGGCAGCGATCCTGATGCTTTTATTGCGGGCACTGTACATCCACCGATGATGGCGACCCGTGTTGAGGGCGGATACCTGATTAACGGAAGGAACCCACTGGTCAGTAACGTACATGAAGCAAAGTGGTTAATGGTATTATCGCTGGTGATCGAGAATGGTCATCCTAAGATGGTTGATGGACATCCAGAGATCCTCGGTGTGTATATGAAAGCGGATGACTGTAAGATCATTGATACCTGGCAGGTGATTGGGATGCATGCAACTGACAGTAATGACATTGAAGCCAAAGATGTATTCGTACCGGATCACCGTGTGTGTTCCCTGATGGCTGAATTCAAACCCGGGAAGCATTTTACGAAACCACTTTATCATTTCCCCGCAGCGGGTGCAAATATTGCTTGCCTGCTGGCACCGGTCAGCCTTGCTGTGGCCAGCAATGCGATCAATGAATTGAAAGCAATTGCCTCAAAGAAAACACCTTTGGGCTCAATGGTAACTATACGGGACAGGGGTGTAATACAAAGAAAATTAGGAATGGCGGAAGCAATGGTTCGTTCAGGCCGGGTCTATCTGCATGATGCAATCGAAAAATGCTGGCAAAAGACTTCAGCCGGTGAATCTGTTTCGTTGGAGGAAAAAGCCGGGTTGGCATTAGCGGCAGCTCACACCAATCAAAGCTGTGTCCAGGCTGTCGAATTAATGTACACGGCTGCGGGCAGCACCGGTATTTATAAAAGAAGTAAGATGGCACATTATTTATCCGATGCACAGGTGTTGCGCCAGCACGGATTTATGAATGAAAGCCGTTATGAAACCGCAGCTCAGGTATTCCTGGGCCTTCGTCCTGACCTGCCGATCATTGCCTTATAAGATTCAACGACACATGGCGGTGATATCCGCATTGAATGATCGCAATTTATTCGAAGCCTATCAATTAATTTTGGAAAGTGATCGACGCTGAGCGATCCTCCAACCTTGAACGCATTTGCCTGGCGAATTGAAGACGTATGAATAAATTTTTAGCGATCGCATTTTTCAATTTAACAACAGCCCTTTCAAATCCTCCGGCCAACATTGATAATTTCTATGATTTAACAACGCGGGAGAGATCGTTTGACACGGTTCCAAAATTTGTTGTGGATGATTATCCATTAACATATGATATGATACACCAGCATGCATATTCCCGTAAAAGTGGCGAACTGGCCGATATAGAAGGCGCCTGGTTCTCAAATGATACTTTGCAACAGACTCTGGTGTTTGTTCTTTACACGGATGGCCACCGGCTTTATACGTTTCATTTTTTAAATAGTGATATACCGCCGGGATTGATCAACAGGATGGAACTGCATTCCGGCGGTGAGATAGCGTCCAACGAACTAAAGCAAAGAAATTTCAAAGGATTTCTTACGCAAACGACAAAAATTAATAAGTCGTATTTTAAAACCGGCAAAGGATTTATATTGGGCGATAACAAACAAAAAGCTTTGAAAATATATGGCAAACCCACGACGATCAACACGGAGAATGCCATTGAACGCTTCGAGTGGGAATTCGGCGGTGATGCTTTTGAAGATGGCAAAACAGATCAGAAGGGAATACAGGTTGCCGCGAATAGCTTTGGTCACCAGGCAACAATGTTTTTCAGAAATAATAAATTGATCGGGCTGATCTTTCACAATGACATCCCGTGATTCATTCTTCTATCTTATCTTCCGCCTTTTCAGCATTCTCAGGGATATCACCCGGTTTGAACAAAATGTTTTTGGCTACCGTTCTCCATGTATCTTTTTTTCGCAAAAGGAATTCAAGGTCCATCGTAAAATGTATAAACTCTTCCTTTTGGGCATTTTCCATGATGGCTCTTGCCTCCCTGTCTTTTTCAACGGATATTCGTTGTTCATACCAGTTAATGGCTTCTGCTTCTTCGATCAGCGATTGGATCATTCTTGCAAATGTCCTTGTCTCCTTTGATAATTCTTCCACTGGCTCATGATATTGTTCTGTAGGCATAATTATTTTTTAAATTAATAACCCGAAAGTCAATGCGGCAAATTAAAATAAAAAAGGATGCCGACGCATGGCGGTTATTCAGATGATAACGCTGCCCGATGCCGTGATCAGTCATGGCAAATACCGGGGAATAAACTTTCGTATATTTAAAGATTGTGACGCTTTAATTTTTTTATGGCATTAATATTTTTAGGCCTGACAAAATGTGTCTTATGCGGTAAAACACTTCAGAAAGGAGAGGAGGTCTCCAGTTTGTCTCCGATAGGAGACAAAGAGAATCCACTGTATAAGTATTTTGACGCAGGATTACACACACAATGCCTGGAGAATTGGGATAAAAAGGAAGAGGCATTGGCAATTATCAAAAAAGAGAACCAAAAGTTTATAAACTCGGATTACTTCAAACAAATGATCTCCAAATATGGGAGACCTAAATGGTTAGATGAAATGGAGTAGAGGTTTCAGCTGATTCCGTCCGTAATTTAAATGTAAACAAAGAAACAATGCAGGCCTGAATTTGACAGCTCGCCTATTCATATTTATTGCTGCGGAGGCAAAGCACTGATAGTATCCCGCATCTCAATTAACTGGCGGAAACGTTCCTGCTTTTTGGCCAACTGACCCGTCAGGAACGCAATTTTATCATCCTGACCTTCTACCAGGTTGTTTGCGGACCTGGCATCTTTTGCTTCACGATAGGCTTTTTTGGATTTTCGTTTGGCTTTTCTGGCTTCCTTTACTCCGCCCTCTGTTGATTTGGCGGCCTGCGCGCTGCTACTTGCCGCTGCGTCCTGAGCATCTGAATGTGCCGTTTTGGCTTTTGATTGATAGCCGGGTAAGTTGTTTTGTGCTACTGTTAATTTAGCGCTGAGGGTCGCTATATCATTACTTACTTCTGTAAACTCCTTATTCAATTTAGTGGTGTCTGCAGCGGTTTTATATACCTGTGAGTGCACTGTAAAACCAGTCAGCATTAGCGTGAATAAACAAACCAAATAATTCTTATTTTTCATAATTGTCATTTTTAAAAAATTAACCGATAAAACAACGCCGTTGATAGAATAGAACCTGATGTAACCCTTGAATGCTACATTTTATTATTCTTGATTTTTCCTGTAAAATTCAGAGAAAGCCCGCTGCAAAAATTGAAACCGTATTGGTTAAGTTGTAATCGTTACAAAAAGCTCTGAGAGAATACATGTAATCTACGCCATTAATCCCGTACAAGCAGATATTATTTACTTTGTTGTCAATACCCACGCGCAGGCTCACCTTTAATAACACTCAATATCCAGTTTGCGGACATGGTATTGGCGTCGTAACACCTGAACTCATCCCTGAGTTTTTCTGCATTTTCCCTGTACACCGGGTTGGATAAAATTTCATTCACACCACTCCTGATTTTTTCAGCGGCGGGTTTTTCTGTTTTCAGATCTATTCCAAGCTTAAAATAACCGATCCGGGCACAGATCTCGTTTTTTCCTTCGTTGATTCCTGCCGCTACCAT
>DASTIZ010000465.1:0-10986 GCA_035717045.1 Chitinophagaceae bacterium | reverse complement strand
TGAAATTCACTCTATGGTCTTGGATTTGGAAGATGAACCGGTAACCAAGGGCTGATCATTCCATTACATACAATCCTTTGGGCTACATAAACCGCAAAAGCGTGCATGGCTTCGCAGCTTAATCTTCGTATCATTTTTGGCTCAAATCGTAGCATGCCGTATCATTTTTGGGAGACGAACGTGATTGTGGCCAGTTTACAGCCGGATTAGGGAAATGATTAGGGAGCAATTCAGGATTGTTGGCAAATGATTGCGGAAGAATTGAAATTCGACTTTTGCCCGCCCGCCTGCCTAACCGAGTCATTCGGTCAGGTACCGTTCGGTAGGGCGGGGCTTTCCCTTAGACTATACCTTCATCCTCCTGCAATTATGATTTAGCATATTCGCAGGAAACTCATTTTCTGCACATATAAGTTCCTATATTCGCAGGAAGACTGCTTTACATGAACATTAGCCGCTATAAAGCCGGTACGTACAAAAAGCAATACGATTATCGGAGCTTCTCACCTGAAATTATTAATCATGAATGGGTGCTGGATGATTCTAAAATCAATCGCTTATTAAGCGAAGCTGACCGAAAACTGGGAGAGCTGAATGCTTTTTCCATGCTGATCCCTGATGTAGATTTTTTTATTAAGATGCACATTGCAAAAGAGGCAACAAAAAGCAGTCGCATTGAAGGAACGCAAACAAATATTGAAGAAGTCATCCAAAATCCCGAAAGCATTGACCCGGAAAAAAAGGATGATTGGCAGGAAGTACATAATTATATCGAAGCCATGAATTACGCCATTCAGCAACTCGATAAGCTGCCATTGAGCAACCGGTTGTTGAAGCAGGCACATAAAAAATTATTACACGGAGTAAGAGGTAAGCACAAAAGACCCGGCGAATTCCGCAGTTCGCAAAACTGGATTGGTGGGGCATCGCTGAAGGATGCTGCTTTTATACCACCTGCTCACAATGAATTGCCGGATTTAATGAGTGATCTGGTAAAATTCCTTCACAATGAAGATCTGCTCATTCCTCCTTTGATCAGGATTGCCATTGCACATTATCAGTTTGAAACGATTCACCCCTTTCTTGATGGCAATGGAAGATTAGGAAGGTTATTGATCACTTTATACCTGGTTAGTAACAAAATATTAGAAAAGCCCACACTGTATTTGTCAGATTTTTTTGAAAGAAACCGCCAGCATTATTATGATAATCTTACTATCGTGAGAACTAAAAATCAAATGATACAATGGCTCACTTTCTTCCTGGTTGGCGTAACGGAAACAGCACAAAATTCAATTGATACATTTAACGCTATTATTTCACTCAGGCAGGACGCAGAAGATAAAAAGATCATCAAATTAGGCAAACGTGTACCTCTGGCAATGGAATTAATAAAATATCTGTATAGCAAACCCATTGTTGCGCCAGGCGAAATAGCGGCTGCATTAGAAGTGAATATTTCAACAGCACACCGCCTCGTGCAGGATTTTGAAAAATTAGGTATTTTGAAAGAGCAGACAGGGTATAAGCGAAACAGGATATTTGTGTTTGAAAAATATTTGGATCTCTTCAAATAGGAGACCTCGAAAGGTTGTGCGCAAAGAATAAGCTGAATCCTTAGAGGAAATAGTACAAAGAATAATAAGTAATCAAAAAACTAATGATAGGTACCAGTAATTATCAAACGAACAAAAAGAAATCGACAAAATCGTTTATGAATTATATGGATTAAATGATGAGGATATACAGGAAATAGAATACTGGTGGGCACGACGCTATCCAAAACTGGGCCGTTTTGCCGATACCAAACCACGGTTGAGTGTAAAAGATAAGCAGGAGTTACATGCACGGCTACAAGAGGTAATAGCTCGTGGTGAGAACAAATACTGTGAGTTCAAAAGCAGCCTGCGGTATGATGTAAAAAAAGGAACAGTTGAAAAATATATTGAACATACTGCTTTTCAATAAACCGAAACTTATCTGGAGATTGCCGTGAACACTGTTCAAAACGCTAAAAATGACGCGAAACTTCGCTAACAACTTACCGCTTCCCTTGAATAAAATATTGTAAATTATATACATGTACGATTTCATAGGGGATATTCATGGTCATGCAGACGAGCTTGTATCGCTGCTTGAAAAAATGGACTATACCCTAAAAAACGGAGCATATTCTCATCCAGAAAGGACCGCTGTTTTCGTCGGTGACTACATCGATCGAGGTGCTAAAATAGAAGCCACTCTTAACATCGTACGCCGAATGGTGGATAGCGACAATGCTATCGCCTTGATGGGCAATCACGAGTATAATGCTCTATGCTTTCATTTTCCCGAAAGGGAAGGTGGCCACATACGAAAACACTCGATCAAAAATATTTTGCAACACTTTCAGACCCTGGCTCAATTTCAAAACAGGCAGAAAGATTACGAAGAATGGATAGATTGGTGCAAAAGCTTGCCTCTCTTTTATGAAACCGATCAGTTTCGTGCAGTGCACGCCTGTTGGGACGATGCCAATATTACCTATCTAAGGCATAAATTAAAAAATGACCGGCTGTCTGATGATCTAATTTATGAGTCAGCAAAAAAAGGTACACGATTAAATTTAGTAATAGACCAAACCTTAAAAGGAAAAGAAATCACAATGCCGAATGGCGGTTGTTTTACAGATAAGGACGGCACAATTCGCAATGAAATAAGAATTAAATGGTGGGAAAACCCAGCTTACGCAACTTATAAACAAATTAGTGTCATTCCTATCGATGACCTGCCAGAGACACCGATTACCCATGGTAAAACCGATCTAACGATGTACTATAGAGAGGATGAAAAGCCAGTCTTCTTTGGACACTATTGGTTAACAGGACAGCCAACGCTTTACCGAGAAAATGTATGTTGCTTGGACTACAGTGTTGCCAAAGGCGGTTACTTAGTAGCCTATAGATGGGATGGGGAGTCCAAATTGAGTGGCGAACAACTCATTTGGGTCTGAATACAGTGAGGGTTGAGGTCGTTAGAATGCCGCACTTCATATAATACGCATTCGCAGGTATTATATATACAATGTTACGCAAAGACGTGAACTGCATTTACAGCAAGAAGAATTACTGAGTACTCGCGAAGAATTATAACCGCACAATCATTGTATCAAATCCGTACGGTCTTTGTGTACACGTAAAACATAACACACTTGTCAACAATCACTTGAAGAACCGGCACCAGAATTAGCTTTATGTAGCTGTATCATGCAACCACATACACATCATGAAAAAATTAATCTTAGTAATTCTGCCACTCTACGGCTGCGCTGCATATACGCAGTTGTCAGAACATATATCTGAAAAAGTATCTCTTTCGGTAAACACAAACATCGAAACATATTACATTGCAGAAAAGCTCGCTGTTGAACACATAGGTAATTATGTTTTCAGTAACAAAACCACTCAGTTCACACATCAACCACTGGTTTGCTACGCGCAAAAAGAATTTACAAAATGGACCAATTCGCCGATCATTTTGCGTATAGCTGATATTTTAAGGCAGCTGCGCGACAAGTACCACGACAACGCACAAACGCTTGAATATCTGCTCTATCGAAACGAATTTCCAGACACTGGTTACAGGTGGCCACCGCCAGCTACCTTGCATGTGTTTGATACAAAAGAAAGTAAAGCACTTACATTAGAACTGTCTGACAGCCTTGCTTCGTTTTACCGCCAGGCGAATGTTGGATCATTTCTAAAACGTAACGCATCCTACTATAAAGGTGCATTGGCGGAAGCTCGCAAGCACATCAACCGCCGTGCCATTCCTTACATGGAAAAGTGGTACGGACACCAATTTGCCGCTTATGAACTCTACCTGATGCCGGGAATGCCGATAACGCCAGGTAAAGATAATTACCGTGCTTTTGGTCCCATGCTGATTAGTCCGAAAGGTGAAGTGTCGGCAATGGTATTCAGCTCAAGCATTGAACTTCCGTTGGAGAAGTCATTAAAAGACTACCAACATTTTGGATTTGATAACGCTGATGTAATCCGTTTTCTCACCGTTCATGAAATTGGGCATTCTTTTGTAAACCCGGTCATGAAACCGATGACTGCAGATATACAACACGACACAAGTTTGTTTTCACCTGCTTTAGCGAAAGCGTTGGCTCCTTCTTACATCGACGGCTGGGAGAATTGTATAATAGAGCACCTGGTGAGGCTGGGAGAGATCCGTATTGCAGTAGCAATGGACGATACAACCGAGGCGTCACGATTAAGAAAATTACATATCAACGAATTTAAGTTTGCGTTGCTGCCACTACTTGAAAAAAAAATTGTTGAATACGAAAACGACAGGAGCAAATACCCCAACTTCAACAGTTTTCTGCCGGAAATTTTCGACATGTTTCACAATCTAAAGCCCGAAGATGTCGACAAAGCAGTAGCAAGAGCGCATTAAAACCAATTAGTCTTCTGGAAACTGCCAACTGCTGGCAGGGTTGCAAATAATTATTTCTGGGATGTGCCCTGTTATGAATTGTTAACGTAGTGAACGCATGGGTTAGCATTACTTGAATCGCATACCTGCCTTTCCTGACATACATATCGTTCATTCAACAGGTAGCCCAAGATTACATACAGGATACATCGAGCCATCGAAATCGGGCTTTGTACGGTTGCCGAATGCACTGAACTTTCTAGTAAATTTTCCAAATTATTGTCAGAAGTAGCTGGGGTTGCGGACGGATCAAAAGCATATCCATCATCGCCATATGGTTCTTGTCTGTATCACCGATTTGATAGCTATTAGATTTAAATTTACCGGTGACCAGTCAAAAACATGTAATTCCAAATTACCGCGAAGTAAACGAATTTTTGCAATCGTTTTCGTCCGGCTACAGTACAAGTGACCCAAATTTGTATTGTCTGCGGCTGAAAGAAAACATGCCGGATATGGAGCAATACAAACCTCCCTTTAAAAAAGATTTCTACTTTATTGCGTTGGTGAATAATGCAGGCAATACCCGGATCATGTATGACAACACCAGCGTCACCGAATTGAATTCCTTTCTTGTTTTCCAGTCGCCGGGACTTCTGTATAGTTTTTTCCGGGATAAAAGAGCCAGCGGTTTCCTACTTTATTTTAAAAAAGAATGTTTTGCCTTTTTCAAGCCCGATTTCGAAAAAGAGTTCCCCTTTTTTGATTTGCTCCATACCAATTTTTTTAAGCTCAGTCAATCCCGCTTCAATGAATATGCACCGTTGTTTGAAGATGTGTTTACAGCGTATGAGAAAATAACCGGCAAGCAACACATGATCGCTGCCTTAAAACTGCTGGCGCTGCTGTACCAACTGAAAGATTTTTCCATGGCTTTCAATCAATGGGAACAGGGTTTTACAACGCCACAGCAAATGTTGTTGAAGAAATTCATCCAATTGGTGAACAACTATTACCTGGAAAAACGCACCATTGAAGAATACGCTGAATTGTTACACATTACACCTAATCATTTGTCCCAAATTGTGAAAGCAGCATCCGGCAAAAATGCGTTGTCCTTTATCAATGAACGCATCATGTCGGAGGCCAGAAGCCTCATCCACTTCACCAACTTTGACATGGCGCAGATCGCCTGGCAATTGAATTTTTCCGATCCGGCTAACTTTGGAAAGTTTTTCAAACGGCATGCGGGCCTCACACCGCTTGAATATCGCAGGGCAAATTCAAAAGCATCATGAAACGTTCGAAAGAAATTACGGAAGCCTATCTACGAGAGCTGGACAAACACCTGGAGGAACTAAAGTCAGGCAGAGCTACGTCAACGTTTGAAGTCCAGGACATTGCCGCGCTGTTGCACATCCATCCCACGCATCTGAGCAATACCATACAGCAAGAATTGAAGCGGTCGCCCTGCGATATTTATGAAGAAAAGCTGATGGCTATTGCGAAAGAACTCATCCTTACTACAAATTTGCCGATTGCAGAAATTGCCAGACAACTGACTTTTGATCCATCCAACTTTAGCAAATTCTTCAGGCATTTTGCCGGAACAACGCCAAAGCAGTATCGCGATGCTCACGCGGCTTAGACTGAACGCTTAATCATTTCCTGAACTTCTCACCATGCTCAAATGAAAGCGATGTCTGATTTTTGCATTGAATTAAAATCATTCAGCAAATGAAGACTATTCAATTAGGTAAACTTGGTCCAACAGTGGTTGTGCCTGGGCTGGGTACCATGGGCATGAGCGATATGTACGGCACCAAAGAAACCCGCAACGATGCCGAAAGCATTGAGACCATAAAGGCCGCCCTGGATATGGGCATTAATTTTTTGGACACCGGTGATTACTATGGCATGGGGCATAACGAGCTCCTGATCCGGGAGGCGTTAATAGGCAGAAGGGACAAGCCGGTGATCAGTGTAAAATTCGGGGCGCTGCGTTCGCCCTCGGGCGACTGGCTGGGCTTTGATACCCGTCCTGAAGCGGTTAAGACCTTTGCCGCTTATTCGCTGAACCGTTTAGGGCTTGACGCCATTGATATTTACCAACCGGGCCGCATTCATCCCACCATTCCAATAGAAGATACCGTTGGTGCCATTGCTGATCTGGTTCAGCAGGGAAAAGTCAAATACGTAGGGCTTTCTGAGGCCAATCCCAACATTATCCGGAGAGCCCACGCCGTGCATCCCATTACGGCTGTGGAGGTAGAATATTCTTTGGCTTCACGTTTCATCGAAAAAGAGCTGCTTCAGGTTTGTCGTGAACTGGGCATCGGCATAGTGGCCTACGGCGTGTTGAGCCGCGGCTTGTTATCCGGAGAATTGACGGGCCAGTTTTCGCCGTCCGATTTCAGGGCCCATGCGCCAAGATTTACCGGTGAGAATTTTGAAGAAAACAAAAGAAAGGTTGGTGTTTTGCAGACAATGGCAAAAGACAAAGGCTGCACGGCCTCGCAACTGGCGCTGGCCTGGGTAATGCGCCAGGGCAATGATATTTTACCCTTGTTCGGTACCACCAAAAAAAGCCGCCTGAAAGAAAATATAGAAGCCGCAGAAATTCATTTGACAGAAGAAGACTTGAGTACGTTAGACAGGAATTTCCCTGAAGGCGCCTTTGCTGGAACCCGGTATGCAGCCCAGCAAATGGGCATGGTGGTGAATTAACTAAAAACTGTTTTTCCCAAAAGGCCTTGTTATAAAGCAGGGCCTTTGTATTTGTATTTATGAAAGCATGCTATGCAAAAATGACGACAGATCCAGTCTTTCACTGTTAAATGAATAATATGAACTACGAAGAACAAAAAATCAGGGAAGTCATCACCGCTCTTTTTAAAGGGGCCGATCAACACAATTGGGAAAAGGTAAAGCAGGTTCTGGCCGGTGAGGTGTTGCTTGATTATACCTCCATGACAGGCGCCGCCCCCTCCATGCTTTCGCCACAACTGATTGTGGATAGCTGGGCCGGTTTCCTGCCGGGGTTTGACAAAACACATCACCAGCTATCTGGATTTCGGGTTAAGAGGAGCGGTGATCAGGCTCTTGCCAATTATTTTGGCAAAGCCGATCATTTCATCGCCGGTAAGGTATGGACGGTGGAAGGAACCTATGAAACCGAATTATACAAACTGGCCGGTGAGTGGAAGATTACCAAGCAAACCTTCCGCCTATCAGGCCAGTCGGGAGAACTGGGTTTGCCAACAATAGCTGCGGACAGGATGAAAAATAAAAACTCCCCTTCCTAAAGTGATAAATCTACCAGAACAACCAAGATATTGACCATGTTTCGGCCATGAAACCGTGGGAACTTTGTCCAGTCAATATTTCAGAACCAAAAAAATTATACAAATGAAAATAGCAGTAATTGGAACAGGAACCGTTGGACAAACCTTCGCTTCCAGACTTGTTTCATTAGGTCATGACGTAATGATGGGAACAAGAAATGTTGCTGACAAATTAGCTTCAACCAACAAAGACATGTATGGTAATCCCCCTTTCAGTGAATGGCATGACGCAAACAAAAGCGTACAACTGGGGACATTTGCAGAAGCAGCAGCTTTTGGCGAGATCATTCTGGATGTTACCGAAGGCGCCAATAGCATCAATGCATTGAAACTGGCAGACGCAAAGAATCTGGACGGTAAAGTATTAGTCGATATTGCCAATCCTTTGGACTTCAGTAAAGGAATGCCGCCATCTTTAATTCCCGAATTATCCAACACCAATTCACTGGGTGAAGAAATTCAAAAAACTTTCCCTTCAGCCAAAGTGGTTAAGACGCTGAATACGATGTGGGCTGGATTAATGGTGAACCCGAACATGATCGGCGGTGGTGATCATAGCGCTTTTATTTGTGGGAATGATACAGATGCAAAAGCCAAGGTGAAATCATTGATGAACGAGTTTGGCTGGAAGAACCAAAACATTCTTGACCTTGGTGACATTACAGCCGCCCGTGGAGCAGAAGCCGTATTGCCTATCTGGCTGCGCATTTGGTCGGCCACACAAAACGGCGCCTTCAATTTTAAAGTGGTCAGCTGATGTTTTATTTGGCAAGTCTCTCTTACTTGATTCCGGCATTGCCAATAGACATTAAGAGCATACAATATGCTTTTTGACCTTTTTTAATGTCAGACAGCCGGATAAACTCATTAGGTGCATGAAAGTTTTCATCCGTCTGTTGAAATCCGAAAGAGTATGCATTAAGACCTAATATCTCTTTTATATGTGTCAACGCTGCGATACTTCCTCCCACGGCAGTTAGTAAAGGGGGACGGTCATATATTTTCGTAAGTGTTTCATATGCGTGCTTGAAAGATGCTTCTGTACTTGAAAATTTAATGGGAGCTGCATGCGCCCGAACTTCTTTGTAGATAACTGTCGCGCCTTTAGGACAGTGTTTCGCTATATGTTTCTTGAGCAGTAAAACGATTTCTTGCCCATTCTGATTGGCAACCAAACGGCAATTGAGCCTTACATGGGCACTTCCAGGTATTATATTGGCAAAGCCCTCACTTGCCGTATATCCGCTCCACATTCCGGTAACTTCCAATGTTGGTCTGTACCAGATACGTTCAAGCGCACTGAAATCTTCTTCGCCTATTTCTGTAGTGGTGCCTAAGTCTTTCTTGTCTTTACCCTGATCATAGGGCACCTTATTTACGCTTTCCCTTTCCGCGGTTGTTACAGGTAATACCCGATGATAAAATCCCTGAATAGCTATTTTGTTATCCGGCCCGTAAAAAGAAGCGATAATCTGGGCAGCCGCTTTTGCAGCGTTTGGGATTTTCCCTCCATAGATTCCAGAGTGTGCGTCAATATCGGCTGTTTTAACTGTAAACTCCAGCGCTACGCTACCTCTAAGACTCATCCAAATAGTTGGGATCGAGTCATTATATTGTACAGCATCAGCATTATAGGCAAAATCGGCCTGAAGCTCGTGTTTATGCTGTTGCAGAAACTCGATAAAATGAGGACTTCCAATTTCCTCTTCACCATCGAAAACAAAAATCACGTTCACAGGAAGAGACCCAGTTTTTTTTAATATATTTTCAACGGCCCACACGGGAATCAGGATTCCGCCCTTGTCATCAGCTGCACCGCGTCCATAAATTCTACCGTTTTGACTTTTGCCGGTAAATGGCGGCGAATCCCACTCGTTCTCATTTACTGGCTGTACGTCATAATGCCCATAGATGAGAACTGTAGGTTTACCCTTCGCATTGTTCCAGTGGGAAACCACTACGGGATGGCCGTTTGTAGGTACAATTTGTGTGCTGACCATGCCGATGCTTTTCAGTTTTTGAGACAGCCAATCAGCCGCACGAACCATATCAGTATCATGACTCGGAAGAGAAGAGATAGATCGTATAGCCAAAAACGAAAGCAATTCCTGAATATGACGTTCCTCATATTCATCATTGTATGTGACGCAGGAAATAGCCTCAGCATTTATTTGTGTTGGCTTAACAATGGTATCAATAACGGCCCCGACCTCTATTCGCATACAATCTGTCTTTGTATGCCCGTATGACTTCGTATGCACGATAGAGCAAACAATCACGGCCAAAAATGCAGAGAGCGAGTTCATAAAAGAGCAGCTTTATATCAATTTACGAAAATGACTACTAAGCATGCACGCACCCGTAACAAATCGTCAAATCGTAAATGTCAAGTTCAGATCCATTTCAACACTCGCTTACAATATACAATGATTGGGTCGTTTCTCTAGAGAGGTTTGGGATATTATTTAACTCCTACGGAATAACGCTTAAACTATATGAAGCCTGCACCTCATAAAGGTTCAGTGGCAAAATCCGAGAAGCATGAAGATTCTCATTCAAAATAAAGATTCGTACTAACTTGTCCTTCTTGTCGGCCGCAAAACCAAAATGTAATAGGAATGATATCCAGCCCTTTCATTGCATTTTATTTTTAATTGGACAGGCATAATTAACAAATTACTATTGGCAACTTGCACTTTCAGTAGAGTCCACGACCTTCAGTTCTTCATTCGCGTCAAGAACATATTTGATTGTACTAATGAAAACTAGATTATTTCCGCCGCCGGGAGTCACCAACCTACCACTGGAAGTAACCTTATAAACATTTCCCTTCGTTTCATAATTGTGTTGCATATTGAAGTGACCCAGATACCTATATGTTTTAGCGCTGGTAATACCAATACCCCGAATGTTCAGAGCACGTTCGTGTGCAATGATGTGGTAACCGCCATCTTCTTTGAGAATTGCATGGTAGGTCATTTCAAACTCTCCTGTAATATGAATATATTCCCCTGAACATTCCGAATACATCTCGACATCCACTGAATAAGTAGTTTTCTTTGCAACGTCGTGGGTAACGATATTAGAAAAGATGTAGGCATTGAAAGAGTCTTTTGCAGTCTCTTTTTTACATGACAATAATGTTATTGCAATGTATGCAAATATGAACGGTTTCATTTTTAGTCGCTTGAGGTGTAGGCGGAGCCCGGTCCAC
>DASTIZ010000464.1:0-5407 GCA_035717045.1 Chitinophagaceae bacterium | reverse complement strand
CCGTGCACGTGTAGCCTGTTGTTCTTGCCATTGATGAGATTCTTGTTTCAGGATCATAAAAATCAAGAAGATTCCATTCAACTGGGCTTTGTTCGTTATTTTCTTTGCTGGTCAGTTTTACTCTCATTACCGTTAGTTCTTCCTCATCTAACCCCAGCTTCCATTCATTAAATAAGATTTGTGAAGTTACTTTCAGGGGAGATACTTTGATCCCGTTAATATCGATCGGGTCTTCATTAAAAAAGCCGCTTTCTTTTAAGGACAGAATAATATCGACGTGGCCCGGGTACCGCAAGGTTTTCTCTTTTTGATTTTTGATATGCGGCATTGTATACAACAAAGAGCGTAACCCGTCAGTATTAAACGCTTCCAGTGTTCCAAGATTTTCGAAGTGGATCCATTCCACTTCACTCAAGGCTGGTCTGACAACGATATGACCATTCTCCATCAATCTCGCGGGTCTTGTATATTCTTCGATTACATCAGCAGGAGAAAACGGGGCCTTATATTGAAATGGTTTTTTTCTCACCTTGGGTAACCCGCCGACATAAATTTCCAAGGAATCAATTTTCATTTCTTCGTTGTGACGGCCTATGATAAAATTGCTCATGCCGGGTGCTACGCCGCAATCAGTAATAACAGTCACTCCTTTTTCTCTTGCCAATTGATCCAGTTGCAAAACGTCCTCGGGGAAAAAAGAAATATCAACCACATCTTTACCACAGTTGATAGCTGCTTCCAGGGTTTTGTAGCCCATGAACCCCGGGACCGCTGTAACAACAATGTCAAAAGGAGAAAGAAGTTGCGGATACAATGAATATTTACGAAGATCGGCTTGTTGTGTTTCGAGCCGCGGATTTCGTTTCCTGAGTGAATCAAGATTTGCCTTGCTTATATCAAAAGCAGTAACATGATGACGTGAAGCCAGGTCAAGCGCAATTGCATTGCCTACCATCCCCGCGCCGAGCACTGCGACTTTCATGCATCGAATTTTGGCTAGCAAAGATCCGGAAATTAAATTTTTACCCCGCAGACACCGTGTTCACGGAGAGTCACAGCATTACCCCCTTGTCACTTTGTGCCTTTGTGTCCCTGTGGTTTATTTCTTCAGCAAGTTCCGGGTTGACACAGCCATTGGTTGTAATAGTTTTGTATTAAATTGAAAATAATGACAGATTACGAACGCATCGAAAAAGCAATCGAGTTTATTCATGCTAATTTTAAAGAGCAGCCTGATCTTGATGCGGTAGCCAGGGAGGTCTATCTAAGCCCGTTTCATTTTCAAAGACTGTTCAAAGAATGGGCAGGTGTGAGCCCGAAAAAGTTTTTACAGTACATCACTCTGCAACATGCCAAGAAACTATTGGAGCATCATACGGTATTAGATGCAGCGTATGAAACAGGTTTGTCGGGCTCAGGTCGCCTGCATGATCTTTTTATCAGCATTGAAGGAATGACCCCGGGTGAATATAAAAACAGAGGTGAGCAATTACAGATCAACTACAGTTTTGCAGAAACTCCATTTGGTAATATCATCGTTGCCTCAACAACAAAAGGAATTTGTCATCTTGCTTTTGTTGACGATGAAAAAAATGCATTCCAGCAATTGAAATTACAATTTCCAAATGCTTCCTTTAAACAAGTCGTCGATACCATTCAGCAAAATGCATTGTTTATTTTCACACAAGACTGGAAAGACCTTTCCAGGATAAAATTGCATTTGAAAGGAACTGCGTTCCAAATAAAGGTTTGGGAAGCATTGTTGAAAATACCAATGGGCAATGTGTCAACATATTCTTCAATTGCGAATCAACTCAACAATCCGAATGCTTCACGCGCTGTAGGCTCTGCTGTGGGTGATAATCCGGTTGCCTTCTTAATCCCCTGTCACCGTGTTATCCGCTCAACCGGCGGGTTCGGGCAATATCATTGGGGAAGTATAAGAAAGATGGCAATGCTTGGATGGGAGGCGGCGAAGGTGAATCCTTAATGATAAATGGGGCACCCCCAACGGGGTCTTGCCCAGAAAACCTTTGCAAATACAATATGTTAATGGGCAGAACCCGTAGTACGAAACAAATCGAAACGTCGTACGCCGGGGTCTCGCAGCAATTTTTTTATTAATGAACATTTTCTCCTGCGAAGACCCCGGAGGAGCAAAAAGTTGATAAATCTCTCCGCGGAAGTACTACTCCCATAAAATTGTCTCTTGCGAAAACTCCGGCGACGCGGGCAGCTACACGCACAAAATCCCGTCTCGCCTTAGGCGAGACGGGACTACTAACCCAAATGATCGCATCAATAGAAAAATTGTTCTCTTACAATTTTTCCATCTTTTACCTCGTACACAGCGATCTCATCCATTTTCTGCCGGCCCATTCCTTTCATAGTTGCATCCATTCCCATGGCTACACTAAAGAACCTGCCACCGACAACCGGCGCAGATGTAAAGCCGCCGTGCATTTCCTCTACGATTTCATTAAATTGTCTTCCTTTCTCCCTGATCGCTGCCAATCCTTCGACAGACTGCAGCCCTTGTGAATGCGGAGGCTCAATGCTCACTGCATTGTCGGCAAACAATTCATCCTGGATCATGTCCCATTGATTACTTTGTGCCAGTTCGTGAAAACGGTTGGCTACTTCTTGTGTGGTCCTTACTGCTTCTAACGTTGACATAGATTTTGGTTTAAATGTTAAAAAAGTCCGAAGGACTACTTCGGAGGGGATAGAAGCTACGACAATTTTACTACCGGAAAAATTAAATAATTATGAATCCTGAAATTTGTGGTATGAATGTAGCTTTAGTGATATTAATGAGGGATCTCTTTGCGAAATTATTCCTGGGCGTTTTTTGCTGCAGCATGATCGGATGTGCCGTAAGTAATAATCCTCTTCGCAAAGAGGTAAAGCTACTCCAGAAAGGACTGGTCAGGGACGACACGAGCCATGTGTACATTCTTCCATTTCAAAATAATAAGAAGCATTTGCTGGTCCAGGGATATTTTGGGGTGTGGTCGCACAAGGAAAGGGCGGCTCTCGATTTTAAAATGAAAAAGGGAACGCCAATTCTTGCCGCAAGGGATGGCGTGGTGATCCGGGTAAAGGAAGACGGCAGCAGGGGTGGTTGGGGCAAAAAGTTCCGCAGCCAGGGAAATAATATTGTGATCCAGCATGGCGACAATTCACGGAGTGGCTACTGGCATCTGAAAAAAGATGGCGCGGTGGTTCACATCGGCGATACCGTAAAACAGGGGCAGGTTATCGGTTTCAGTGGTAAGACCGGTTATGCGGCAATTCCGCATTTGCATTTTATTGTTTGGAGAAATAATCGCGGCAATTGGCAACAGATTGCCACAAGATTTCAAACCTCAAAAGGGATAAAATACCTGAAGCCCTGGAAATGGTATAGAAATAAAACCGATTCGGAGATCCTGCAAAGTTTCTAAATCCTTTATTAATCATGATCCAGCGATTCCCAGGGGCTGCCCGGGTTATTTTTCTTTTTCATTTAAGAAACGTTTGATCGTTATGCTTTTGGGTTGTTTCGGTTTTCCTTCATCCTTGCCCAGCCATTGCAACAATACCGGCCACAAAGAATTTTCCATTCTTAAACGAAAAAAATCTGAGTGACCGATCTTTTTCATACCTGCTTCTGCTGGCTTCATGTGGTACCAGGTAACTGAAGAATGATCAAACCGGCTCAATAATTCTTTTACCGCCCGCGGCGGGCAATGCCAGTCATCAGAAAAAGTAATGGCGAGAATGGGAACATTAAATTTCCTGTAATTGTTATCAGGAAAATCATCAAAGAGCCCATTTGAGTTATCACACCAGTTAGCCCATTCGTAAATGACACCTTGTGGAAGATTGCCAAGAATATTGAGCTTTTTGCCGGGGAAATAACCAAATAGCCTGGTGGACATTCTGACCAGGATTTTCATCCCTTCTATCCTGATCTTTGACTGCCATGGCCACAACCTGGCACACGATAGCGCGCTGCTAATAAGCACCAGCTTGTTAATGTACTGGCTTGCCGGTGCAAGTCCTACGATCTCTCCACCAATACAATGACCAATATAGATCAGCTCCTGGTTTGAATATTGCTGCTTTGCATACAATATAACAGCATTGATATCCTGTGCTGCCCATTGATGCATATTTGCTTTATACCCCCTTAATGTCGCCGGTCCCGAATTCCCGATACCCCTGAAATCAAATGTGATCACCGAAAAACCCTGTTTGCAAAAAAAATCAGCGAACAGATGATAATAATCATGAGTGAGGCCTATTCCCGGTGCGATGATGATGACTTTATTATTTGGAACATCCGGCGTATAACAGCTTGTCCAGATCTTAGTTCCATCATTCGTTCGTATCGTATTACTTGAATGCATGCTGGTGCTTTAACCCGGGCAAAGGTTAAACAAGCATTTGTTTATTTATTATGTATTTGCTTGGCTTAGTAACCGCGTTTGAGCAAACAGCCGGTTTCTTGAGTGTCATTCAGGACAAAAGTTGCAATAATTCCTCTTTCCTGTTTTTCGACACGGGTATTCTCATTTTGTTTTCCATGACGATATAACCACCGTCACCCCTGATAAATTCTTTGACCCGGCTCAGGTTGATGAGATGTGAATTATGGGGTCGGAAAAAATCAAATTGTACAAGCATTTCTTCAAACTCCTTTAATGTTTTTGAGATCACCCTTTTCCTTCCTTCAGCCAGGTACACGTTAGTGTAATTACTGTTGGCCTCGCAAACCACGATTTCCTGCGGATCAACAAACTCAATGCTTTCTTTTGAAGCCAATGCGATCCTTCCTCTTTTCCCTTTTCGTACTGCCTGCACATTATTCAATAACACATCGATTTGTTCGGAGGGTATCTTTTGTTGTGATCGTTTTACGTGTTTATCGATCGCTTCTTTCAACTCTTTATTCTGAACAGGTTTTAACAAATAATCCAATGCGCTGAATTTTACAGCCTGGATCCCAAAGTTATCATACGCAGTAATGAAAATGATATCAAACGGTATATCGCGACCCAATTCTTCCAGCACATCAAATCCGGTAAGCATGGGCATTTCGATGTCAAGAAACAAAAGATCAACCGGGTTGCTCTTCAGGTAACTGATGCCTTCAGCCGGTTGCTGAAAATAAGCAACCACACTTACTTCGGGACAATAGTTCTCGAGCTTCCACTTCAGCGTGTCGATACTGTCCTTCTCATCGTCAATGATAACTGCTTTAATCATAAGAATAAATTTTGATCAAACAGGAATTGAAAGTTCAACCCTTGTACCTTTTGCCTGCCCATTCTCATCTGACATATCATGAATATTCACCGATGCATTCATGTTGTATAGTTTATTGATGATCTCTATCCTGTCCTGTGTTATTTGCATGCCC
>DASTIZ010000463.1:0-5957 GCA_035717045.1 Chitinophagaceae bacterium | reverse complement strand
GGTTCTGTTAATTTATTCTATGGTGTAAAAAATCAATCTATTGAGTACGGATAATATTCAATAAGCCCATTTACAGGTTTCACGGGGAGGGGGATTGAAGTATAAAAAAAACTTCAACTACATGATATGCATCACGCAATTTTTCTGGAACTATTTACATATGACCGGATCTGGCAACAACGCATCTTAAAAAGCTACCTCAAAACCATTATTTGGATTTGTATTTCAAGGGTTAGAATAACTGCCAGGTCCAATAGTATTTGAAGCTATTGAGGTAAGCTTATTTGGCAGTGGTTTTAAAGTTAAGTATTAATCTTTTAATTGGCCCTTTTTAAAATTCACCTTTTTGAGGTATGTTCATAAGTTTCCTGAATGAGTTGGAACAATATTATCTTATCGATTTATGGTCAATTGATTAAATTCCCTATTTTGACCGGTGAACGCCCTTATTAGGGGCCACCAATCTTCTCAAAAAAGAGAAAGAGAATGATCCGGATCAAGGTTGCCCGTGTAAGGCGGGTTGGCACAGTTTTTTTGCTGGCAAACTGAGTCAATCTGGTACTCATGCCTTCTTCAGTTGTAGCAGCTATAAGATATGATGAGAACACGTCCAGGCTGAGAGTGATCTTTCAATCCGGCAGCATCTATGATTATCTAAAAGTTCCCGAAAAGGTGTACGATGATATGAAAAAAGCTTCCTCAAAAGGCGAGTTTCTAAATAAAGCGATAAAGCCGAATTATGAATTTGAAAAAATAAGGTGATTATCAAAAGCATCAACTAAAAAATCACAAGCACCAAAAAAATTACAAATGAAAAAATCAAATTTGCATTCTACTGTTTTGAAAATCGAAATTTTTTGTGGAGTTTGTTATTTGGATTTTTAAATGTTATGCAGAAACAATGAAGATCGCAACATACAATGTAAATGGTGTTAACGGCCGTTTGAGTGTATTACTTCGCTGGTTAAATGAAGCAAAACCAGATGTAGTTTGTTTGCAGGAACTGAAAGCGCCAGATGAAAAATTTCCGGAGACCGCAATAAATAACGCAGGTTATATTGCCAAATGGCATGGACAAAAAAGCTGGAATGGTGTTGCTATACTTTCCCGAACCGGGGAAATACAGGAAATAAGAAAAGGATTGCCGGGTGACCCCCAGGATGTTCATAGCCGTTACATGGAGGCCGTGGTAAACAACATTGTTATAGGTTGTCTATATCTTCCCAATGGTAATCCCTGGCCGGGGCCAAAATTTGACTACAAGTTGAAATGGTTTAAACGGTTGGCCGTTCATGCAAAAAAATTATTAGCACAAAAAGCGCCGGTGGCACTCATCGGTGACTTTAATGTAATGCCAACCGAGCTGGATGTTTATAAACCCGAACGATGGATAAATGACGCGTTGTTCAGGATCGAAGTCCGGGATGCATTTAAAAAATTAGTCGAACAAGGATGGACCGACGCGATCAGGAAGCTATATCCGAAAGAAAAGATCTACACGTTCTGGGATTATTTCAGAAATGCGTACCAGCGGGATGCCGGTTTACGTATCGATCATTTTTTGTTAAGTCCCCAATTAAAAAAACGGCTGGTGTCCGGAGCTGTAGACAAACATGTAAGAGGGTGGGAGAAAACAAGCGATCACGCCCCGGTGTGGATTGAACTACAGGACAAATAAACACGCCGGCGTCGCAACAACTATTTGGTTAAGCTGCATGATAATTGCTGATGACAGGATATGGAGACTGTATTAAAAAAGATCGCTGTATTTGCAGATAACGCACATGGTGATCAAAAAAGAAAATATGCAGCTGAAAGATATATTGAACACCCTTTACGTGTGATGAAGATCTGCAAAGATTATGGTTATCCCATTCCCGTCCTCGCTGCAGCAATTCTGCATGATGTGCTGGAAGATACCGATACAACTCCAAAGCAAATAAAAGAATTTCTATTAACGGTGATGAACGAAAGAGATGCCAGCTATACTCTCGACCTCGTGATTCAATTAACCGACATTTATACAAAACACGACTATCCGCGACTAAACAGAAGAGGGCGAAAAACACGGGAAGCTACACGGATGGAGAACACGAGTGCCGAAGCTCAAACTGTCAAGTACGCCGACATTATTGATAATGCCCGCGAAATTGTAGAACACGATCCCGATTTTGCTCCCGTTTTTCTCAGGGAGTGCAGCACCTTAATAAAAAAAATGAATAAAGGCAATAAAGAACTACGCGATCAAGCGATACAATTGGTGGAAGATGAAATGGAACGTTCACGAACACATGATTTGCATCCATAATAGTCCCACTCCAATTTTTTTGATCGGCAGCGCCTGATCTCTATCTGGTGATAGCACCGGCAGGCACTTTTAATTTTCGTGGTTTTTCATCTTTCACCCTGTTCTTTGTATTCTCATTTACGTCCGGATCGCCTTTCTTCCTGGCAACACTGCCACCCGATGATTGTTTACGTCCCTGGCTTGAAGTACGACTTGTATCTCCCTTTCGATTTTTTGATGATTGTTTTTGCATGAGCTGTGCTTTTGATTCAGAGAACCTTTTAAAAAATCATGCCGGGAATTCACAAGTCAGGCCATTTATGCGATCTCGGGTGGAAATAACGACTGGCCGGATCGCTTACCGGATGGACAAACATTCCATTCATACCCTCAAATTTTAAAAGGTTTAAAATGTTCAACAAGGTTGAGAGGCGTGTTGAACCTTTTAAACCCCTGGAAATTATTAAACCTTTTGACCTTGTAACTTCTGGTAAATGTGAAAAGCAGAAAAAATGTCTTCTGCTGCGATCCCTAATGATTTAAATACGGTGATCTCTTCATTATTCTCCCTACCTTTTTTGGTGCCCGTTAATACTTCACCAATGTCAGCTTTTACGTGATCATTCGTTACTACTCCTTCTTTTTTAGGGATCAGGAAATCGCCCGCCTCATTAAAAATGGATTCATAACAATCGGCAAATAACTTTGATTTCACAATTGATGCCGAATCCAATTCTCTTGCCATCGGTGTGCTGGATCCAACTGCATTGATGTGTGTGCCTGCCGAAATCCAATCTCCTTTTACTACGGGTTCTTTTGATGCAGTAACTGTACAAATGATATGAGCATTCATGATCGCGTCTCTTACATCTTTGGATAAGGTTATGGGTATGTTATACCGCGATGAAGATGTCTCAGCTAAAGCTTTTGCATTTTCTGCATTACGACTCCAGATGTTTATTTGTTTTATATCTCTTACCAGCAACATCGCTTCAATATGCCGCCTCGCTTGTTCACCCGAGCCGATAACTGCCAGTGTGGATGAATCTTTTCTTGATAATAGTGTTGTAGCTACCGCACTGGCAGCAGCAGTACGGATAGCCGTTATTTCAAGAGCATCAAATAACATCAGCGGTTGCCCGTTTTTTGCGTCAAACAACATTACGATTCCCTGGTGGGACGGAAGTCCGGCTTCACTATTGGCATGAAAAACCGTGATGACCTTAATACCCATTACACCCAGTTTGTTTGCATATCCCGGCATCATGCCTAATACACCATTTCCTTCGGGAAGCCGCATGATGTTGCGCAAGGGTTGTAAGCATTCTCCGGCAGCCAGGGAATGAAACATTTTTTTCATTACATCAATACATTCATTCATTGGCAGCAGCGAGGCGATCTTGTCTTTATTGATAAATAACGGATCCATTTGATAAGGCAGTTTTAAAGATATTCCTTTTTGGGTTTATCGTTTCGGGACTCAATGTGCGGGAGTGTCTCAGTTTATTTTTAAAACACAGGGACACGGTGACCACGGGGAAACACAGGGAGAAGCTCTTTGGAGTTTGTGTATTGAATTTCCGAGGTTCACATTCATTCGAACTGAAACACTACTCAATTTGCTGGCTCCTGGATGGAATGGATTGAAAAGGAATTGATACTTTTAAAAAATGAAAGCAGCCGCGTACGGTATCAGCTTTTTGTTTGTCACACTGACAATGCCGGGTTCATCGCTCTTAATGAAAACCAAACCCAGGCCAGCTATCATTGGCTATGTGGGTGGCTTCCGGGGATTGATCGCAACTGATTCTATAGATGTGTGGCGGCTATCGCATATTAATTATGCGTTTGTTGATATTAAAGATAACCGTGCCTGGCTGCATAATGAGCCCACCGATACTGTTAACCTGAGAAAGCTATGTGAGTTAAAAAAAATAAATCCCGGGTTGAAGATCCTGATATCAATAGGAGGATGGAGTTGGAGTAAGAATTTTTCTGATGCCGTGCTCACAGACACATCAACTCAAAATTTTGCGTTCAGTGCAGTTGACATCGTTTCAAAATATGATTTAGACGGTGTCGATATCGATTGGGAGTACCCGGGTATGCCCGGTGATAACAATACATACAGGCCGGAAGACAAGCAACATTATACGCTTCTTTTCAAAGAGCTCAGAAGAGGTCTTGACAGTCTAAGTGGTATTACGAAGATGAGATATTACCTAACCACAGCCGTTGGAGGGTCCCAGGCATATATTGATCATACAGAAATGGATAAAGTGCAACAGTATACTGATTACATTAATATTATGAGTTATGATTATACGGGTGGATGGGATTCTGTTTCGGGGCATCATACCAACCTGTATTCTTCCTCCGGCGACACCGGTCAATATTCCGCGGACAGGTCAATACAGGAATTTATAAAAGCGGGTGTGCCGGCTGCGAAAATTGTTATCGGCCTTGCATTTTATGGCAAAGGCTGGCAAATGGAATCAACTGAAAACAATGGCCTATACAGGAAAGCTTTGAGATCTGCACCCGCAGGCGGTTTCACTTATTTGAAAGATAGCCTGGTGAACAAGAATGGTTATAAAGAGTATTGGGATGCTGCTGCAAAAGCGCCTTACCTGTTTAATGCAGAGAAAAAAATATTTATCACCTATGATAATGAAAGATCTGTAAAAGAGAAATGCAAATACGTGAAACGCCATGGTCTTGGAGGTGCCATGTTTTGGGAATATAACAGTGATAAAAAAGGATACCTGCTTAGGGTTATTGCTGATAAGTTTAAGTATAAGGCGAAGAATTGATCGGATATTAGTTTCATTCTTTCTGGCGCCTGTCCCGATGAAAATCGGGACACAAGCAAAAGAAAGTAAATAAGACAAAAATTATTTTTAAGAAGTTTTATCTACTTTTTGCCTTGATGCAAAAAGTAGCAAAAAAATCAAGGACAAACGAATGGCTCCGCCCGTTTGTCCGGCCCACGCACATGAACAGTCTTTACGATTTGTAACTACTTCATTTACTGAAGTGGTAGGACGAGGACCTTGCGTCGTGCTTTTCGAAGCTCAAATAGGCGCTGTCTTTTTCGCTTGCATTTATTTAGGATGTAAATCCTTTTAGTTAGGCGAAAAAGAAGGCGCTAATACATTCTTCCGGGATCGGAGTGCAGTGCTAGTGTTTTTGGGTGCTCAAGCGCCTTGTTCCGTTACTTCTAAATAAATATGTCAAGTTAAACGACTGCAAGAATGGAACATAGCGCCTTTCGGGTTTACAATGAATCACGAAGCAAGATTTTTCGTCGTTAAGATTGGGATATGTCGATGATAAGAATTGTTTGGCTGAGTTAACAGTAGTACTGAAGCTTAATCAAGGCGCCGCCGATGGCCGTACATCATTGGCGGTGTGCTTTTCCCTGCCTGCCGGCAGGCAGGTTTGTTACTTTCTGGCGCCTGTCCCGATGAAAATCGGGACACAAGCAAAAGAAAGTAAATAAGACAAAAATTATTTTTAAGAAGTTTTATCTACTTTTTGCCTCTTAAGTAACTTATATCGGTTTAAGCTCTAGTCCAAGGATTTTCGCTTGTTTTTTGAGTTTTTGTAATTGTTTGTCTCTAAAGGTTTGAACATAATTGTCTACGTTGATTGGATTGAACCTTACTTT
>DASTIZ010000462.1:0-23350 GCA_035717045.1 Chitinophagaceae bacterium | reverse complement strand
CTTTACGGCATTCTCGAGCAGGTTACTGATCATCAGTTGCATTAAGAGCGGGTCACCGGCAATTTCGATTTCATCTTCGATGTTCTCAATAAATGTTCTCTCCGGGTAGCGGCTTTTAGCTTGTTTGACACAATCTTTCAGCAGTGAGGAAAAGTCAAGCTCTTCCTTCGAGGTGAGATAACCACCCCCTTCCATTTGTGATGAAACCAGAATATTGTTTATCAACGTATCGAGGCGGGCGGTTTCCTGCAAGGTCATACGGATCAGTTTTGTTTGTTTTTCTTCGTCAAGGTGGTATCGCTGCAATGTTTCAAGATTAAGCCTGGCAACCGATATAGGAGTTTTTAATTCGTGTGTGATCGCCATCATAAAATTCTGTTGTTGGTACTGCATCCGGAATTGCCTGCGAACAGAGCGATAAACAAAAAATGCGCCGATCAATATCAGGATCAGGAAAGTGATGCCCTCTGCAATATATTTCTCTGTGTTTCTCTTTGAATCTGCCTGAATACTGGCAAGTTGCCGGGTAAAGATCGCGGGATCAAGGGTTGCTTTTTGCGAATTGAGTTCGGCTAACCGAAGGTCAGTTATTTGTTGGCTTTGTTTTTCCAGCGAAATAAACCACCATACTAATGCCGCGACAATGTACAACAGCAACAGCCAGTATATAATAGTAATAAGTGTGAATCTTTTTCTTGCGGTACCTGGCATATAAAAGCTATTGAACTTTTTCGATCCTGATGCCTACATTCAATACATGTTGCAGAGGGTCTTCGCGCATTATATTCTCCAGGATGAATTTGTAACTGCCAGCTCTTAATTTACCCGGCTCAGGCGCGAATTTTAACCTATGCTCGTATACATCATCCATGCCTGTACCCAGCCAGCCCTTGTCATTGGTCGCTAACTGAAATTCTCTTGTTTCTTTATGCATGGTATCACCAGGTGGCTGGTAATAGTAATTAACCCAAATATTATTATAGTTATATTTCTCCGTATGCCTGATAACAAAATAGGCCTGGTATAATGCGGTAGTATCACTGATAATGAAATTGAACTCGGGTTTGTAGCTGCTTTTCCACTTATGATCCGGAACAGCCACTGTTTTTTCATAAAGATCTACCGTAGTGCAGGAGTTCAACAGGTAACAGGCAATGGGCAATATGCAAATGATGAACTTACTGAATTGAACCTTGATCCCGATAGCTATAGGGATTGAAAATTGATCCCGATAGCTATCGGGATTGAAAATTTTATGAAAAATCATGTGCAAAAATAGTCTACAAAACATTCAATACCTGTTCCTTTGCCTTCTCCAGTTCATCTTTCATCATGACCACACATTTTTGGATAGATGAGTCGTAGGCTTTGGCGCCAGTGGTATTAATTTCCCGTCCAATTTCCTGTAAAATGAAGGATAATTTCTTCCCTTTCGATTCCTCTGCTTCTTCAAGCACTACCTTGAAATAATCACAATGATTTCTTAAACGCACCATTTCTTCGCTGATGTCGATCTTCTCGATATAGTAAATCAGTTCCTGTTCCAGCCGGTTCTTATCATAGTTTTCTTTGCCTGCATATTCTTCCATCAGTTTAGTAATATCATCGCGGATGGTTTGTTTACGCTGAGGCTCCAGCTTTTGCACGTCTTCTAACTGAACAAGGATGTTGTGAATGCGATGGATAAGATCTTTTTCCAGGGATTTTCCCTCATCCTCGCGGTGAATATTGAGATCGTCGATAGCGGAGTTGATGACTTTTTCAAATGCTTTCCACTCGTCATCTGTCAGGGTTTCGGTGGTGGGTGTAATTACCTCGGGAAGTTTCACCAATGTGCTTAAAATATGCGCAGCGTCTAATTTTAATTCTTCCGACAGCGCGGCCAGCGGTTTAAAGTAGGCTTTCGCGAGGTCGATATTGATGGTGACCGGTTTGGCATTACCGGTTTCTTTTAAACTTATTGTACAATCCACGCTCCCCCGGCCAAGTTTCGAAGAGAGAATACGACGAATGTCAAATTCAAATGGTTTTAAAAAGGCGGGAAGCTTTAGCTGCAATTCAAATTGTTTTCCATTAAGCGATTTGATATCCACGAGAAAAGTTTTATCCCCTACAGTTTTTTCGGCTCTTCCAAAACCGGTCATTGATTTGAGCATGCAATTTTATTGAGTGAAGTAAAGGTATTGGAAAAAGTTGACTGGAGATCCTGGCGACGATGATGGATGCAGTTATCAGCCGCATGAAACTGTCCTAAAAAAAATCTCTCCCGATGAATCGGGAGAGAACTATGTGGATGGGTTAGTAAGTACCGGGAAAATAAATTCCCTTCACAATATTAATAACAATTTTTTCTAACTAAAAAATTTTTTCCCTATTTTTTATTAACATTTTAAATCTTCTTGTGGATAATAGAACAATAATTGCAACTGGTTAAAATTATTTTTTATCAAATTCAATTCATCGTTGCGAAACCCTGGCCATGCTTATTCATTTTTTATTTGAGCATTTTTATAATTACAACCGGGCGTTATAAAGCATTTACCTTTGGACAAATCATTCAGTTATGCGATTAAGTAAACCAATAGCCGTTCAATGGATCGCGGATTTCATTGGTGCGGAACTGGTTGGCAACACGTCGGCAGTCGCCACAGGCATTAATGAAATTCATAAAGTGGAGGAAGGCGATATCGTATTTGTTGATCATCCGAAATATTATGAAAAGTGTGTCAACTCAGCGGCTACTGTTATCATAATTAATAAGAAGACAAACTTTCCCGATGAAAAAACACTTCTTGTTGTTGACGAACCCTTTGAAGCGTATCTAAAACTCGTCAATCATTTCCGGCCGTTTAATCCGTCATCAAAAAACATCAGTGATTCGGCCATTATTGGGAAGAACACAGTAATAATGCCTAATAGTTATATCGGAAACGAGGTTGAAATTGGCAGCGGGTGCATTATTCACCCCAACGTTACTATTCTGGATTATTGCGTGATCGGCAATAATGTTATCATCCAGGCAGGCACCGTTGTTGGCAGCGATGCTTTTTATTACAATAAGAAAACGGACCGGGATGTCCATTATAAAAAGATGTATAGCTGTGGTCGTGTAGTGATTCAGGATGATGTTGAGGTCGGTGCCAATTGTACAATTGACCGTGGTGTAAGCGGTGATACTTTCATTGGCAGGGGATCCAAGATCGACAACCTTGTACATATTGGTCATGATACCGAGATCGGCAGGAATTGTTTATTTGCAGGGCAGGTGGGTATTGCCGGTGCTACCACTATCGAAGACAATGTGGTCTTATGGGGTCAGGTAGGAGTGAGTAAAACATTAACCATTGGACGAGATGCAATCGTGTATGCGCAAAGCGGGGTAAAAAACTCAATTGAAGGTGGCAAAGTGTATTTTGGGTCTCCCGTTGAAGACGCCAGGGAAAAAATGAAAGAATTTGTTTGGATAAAACGCATTCCGCAATTGTGGGAGAAAGTGATGGGAAAGAAGTGATTTAATAATGGATATTAGATCCAGTATCCAATATCCTTATCTCAGTCCTTACTCAAGTACGTAGTCATTCGGTACCTGGTCCGCCATATTTTTCCAGCTCCAATAACCAAAATTTATCCAGTCTTTCTGGTCGTAGTAATATCCGTTCTGTTTTATCGTAATTATGTCAAGCATGTCTATATAAGAGATCTGCTGGCTAATATTCAGGGGAAGCTTATATTTTTTCAGGTATTCATTTTCAGGTGACCGTTTGGTATACGTGATGCTGATCCTTGCAGGGTAAAAAATATCGACTTCATTTATCGAATCTACGGCAGTGTACCAGGTGGTATCATAGGGTTCGGCGATCTTGTTAAATTTTTTATCATCGTCCTTGTCCAACAGTGAAATAATAAATCCGGTCTCTGTCAACGAGCTGTCAAAATAACTATGCATAAAATGCAAACGACTGCCCAGGTAAGCCTTTTTCCGGTTCGCTTTCCAAAGTTTAAGGCTGTCTTCGCTTGCTGTTCTTTCTTCATAGAATGCGAAACCGCGATAGCTGCAGATATCTGTTTTATACATAAAAAGAAAAGAATCGAGGTTATAGCGAATATTATAACCAAGCGCATTATTTGAAATGATCAGGGCAGAATCTGCCAGTACTTTCAGCTTGTCCGAGCGTTTCAGGTAATAAAACTTCAACACCTCAGGATTTAACAGGGTTGTTTGAGAGGCAAAAGGCGTGGAGCCGATAAAATTTTCCAGAAAGAACTTGCCATATTTTTCCCACCCGTTCTTTACCTCGTTACTGCTGCGTATCACTACCTCTTCAATGCTTTTCTCTTCTTTTATGAGCGCTATTTCTAAACCTGTGGGTTTCATTTCGGGGCTGATACGAATAAGCTGTGACCTGTAGCCTGTATAAGTAATGATAAGATCATAGCCACCTTGTTTCAGGCTTAAATGGAATGAGCCCTCTTTATTTGTGGTGGTTCCTAACGTTGTATTCTGGCAAAAAACTGATGCAAATGCCAATGGCTCCCTTGTTGCGGAGTCAACAACTTTACCTGAAACTGTAAAATCCTGGCTAAATGCAGTTCCAAAAATGGAAGTCAAAAGGGTAAACAGAAAAATCTTTTTCATAGAATGTGCTATTGCCGGATAAAGATAATGTTCTTATGGCTTTAGTTGCATATTGTTTACGGCATCTGCGTATTTTTTGCAGGCATTTGTGATGCACTGTTCCAGAGGCACAAAGGAAAAGTCCGGTAATGCGGCTAGTATTTTATCGTTTTGCCAATACGTTTTACTCAATGCTATTCTTGTCGTCTCTTTTGTGATCAGCGGTTTATCTCCTTTTATCAGCGATCGCATTTTTTCAAAGCGCCATGCAATATGGCTTAAAAGGGGAGTGGCTTCCCAGGACGGATGTGTTTTCCCAAAGGCGCCGGTAATGGAATCAAATAATTTCTTGAATTCCCAATTTTCATGGTTAATAATGAAACGTTCGCCGGAAATATCACTTTCCATAAGTAACACCGCGATTTTTGCGACATCTTCAACACAGACAAAACCATTGATTCCACGGGTATACCATCTAAAACCTTTGTACAAGTTTCTAAAAATTGCACAACTGCTGTCATGCCAGTTGCCAAAGCCAAGTACGGTGCTTGGATTTATGATCACCGCATCGAGTCCTTCACCAATTGCACGCCACACTTCCATTTCTGCCTTATTCTTGCTGATACCATAGTGAGAATCGAATTTGCTGGTCACCCATTTTTTTTCTTCATTCACATGTTCACCGGTAAAAGTCCGGCCTAATGCAGATATAGAACTTATGTGCACCAATTTTCTTATCCCGTTCTCGAGTGCCAGGTTAACGATATTGGCCGTTCCATCCACATTGGTGTTATACATCTGTGCTCTTTCACTTTTTACAAATGAAACTGAAGCCGCGGAGTGAATGACGCGATCAACACCCTGCATCGCCTCATCCAGTGCAATAACGTCCAGCACATCGCCGCTTACCCATTCTACTTTATCCAGGATATCCGGGGAAATGAAAAATGGAAGTTTATTGCTTCGACGAATGGCCCGGACAGCATATCCTTTGTGAATTAGCTCTTGAATAATATATGCACCGATAAAGCCTGTTCCGCCGGTAACAAGAACCATTTTAGACCTTAGATTTTAGATTTCGGATTTCTTTTGCCGATGCAATCTAAATTCTAAATTCTAAATTCTAAAATTAATACTCATAATAGCCTTTCCCGGTTTTCTTTCCGAATTCCTCATTTTCAACTTTGTCTTTTTGTATGGGTGAAGGTTTTAATCTTTCGGGTCTACCAAGTTGGTCATAGACAGAACAACTTACGGCGTAGTTAATATCGTTTCCGATAAGGTCCATTAATTTAAATGGCCCCATTCTGAAACCCGCTGATTCCATGATTGCATCAATCGTTGAAAACTCTGCAATGTTCTCTTCGGCCAACCTTAATGACTCAATATAATAGGGCCTGGCTACACGATTTACGATAAAACCCGGCGAATCCTTACAAATTACCGGTGTCTTATTCAATTGGTTTGCTAATTCTGTGATCGTTAGCGTGGTGTTCTTATTTGTATAACTTGTGTTGACGACTTCAACCAGCTTCATGATCGTTGCAGGATTAAAAAAATGCATGCCAATCACCCGCTCGGGATTCTTAACTCCTTTGGCAATTTCGGTGACGGAAAGCGAAGATGTATTCGTTGCAAAAACAGTCTCACTGTGATTGAGCTCAGCGAGCTGATTGAACAAAGCGATTTTTGCTTCAGCTTTTTCAATAATGGCCTCGATGATCACATCGGCTAGACAATCATGAAGATCATTCGTGAATTTGAGATTGTTCAGCGTTTCTTCTTTTGCATTCCCGGTGATCTTCCGTTTTTCTACCAGTGATTGCAAATTCTTTTCGATAGAAGATTGTGCTTTTTCAAGAACCGCATTATTCAGCTCATATAATATTGTATAAAAACCTGAAGCCGCGACCGCTTGAGCAATTCCACTGCCCATGGTTCCTGCGCCACATACACAAATGATAGAATCGGGATTCATTGATTAATAAGATGAGGATAAAGTTATGGGATCTCTGTTATCCTGATTGAGTGAAATGATTTGTACATGTTCTTGATAAAGCCGGTAGTGTCTTTTGCTCCACAGATTTTTCTGACGACGTGCAAGAAGGAGAATTATTATTATTGCAGGATTTAATAAGTGCATTTCATGCCCCATCGGAGTTACAGGTGTAAAACGGAGTGTTCCCTAAAAAAGTATCGGGACAGGCGCAACAAATGTTGTATCAGGGCACTTAAGCTGGCTACATAAAGATTCGTCCGGGATTGCTTCGGGCTATATACTTTAAAACTGAAGCTTCATTATACCAGACGTTCCCGCAAATGACGTTCGTTGCCTTGCAATCAGACCGCCGAAGTAAACTGCTTCAGGAACCTTACATCATTCTCGCTGAAAAGCCGAATATCATTGATACCATATTTTAATAATGCCGGACGTTCAACGCCCATACCGAAGGCAAAGCCGGTATATTTATTTGGGTCGATGCCGCAATTGGATAAAACATTTGGATGCACCATGCCGCTGCCAAGAATTTCAAGCCAGCCGGTTTTTTTACAAACATTGCAGCCCGCGCCTTTACAGAGCATGCAACTGATATCCATCTCCGCGCTGGGTTCAGTGAAGGGGAAATATGAAGGTCTGAAACGGATCTTCACATCCTGTCCATACATCTCTTTAGCAAAGAAATAAAGTGTTTGTTTCAGGTCAGCGAACGAAACATTTTCATCAATGTACAATCCCTCAACCTGGTGAAAAAAACAATGACTCCGTGCACTCACCGTTTCATTTCGATACACGCGACCCGGGCAAATGATCCGTATCGGTAGCTTGCCTTTTTCCATTTCACGTATCTGTATATTACTTGTGTGCGTACGCAACAACCAATCAGTCTCGCCTGAGGCGAGATGCTGAACATAGAATGTGTCCTGCATATCACGGGCGGGATGATGCTCGGGAAGATTTAGCGCGGTGAAGTTGTGCCAGTCATCTTCAATCTCCGGTCCCTCCGCTACCGCAAAACCTAAACGCTGAAATATTGAAATGATACGGTTCGCCGTCAAACTTACGGGGTGGCGTGTGCCCACCGGTATACTATCACCGGGAAGCGTTAGATCGATATCACCTGCTGCCGGCTGTTGACTGCCGACTGCCGACTGCTTCAGTTCTTCATATTTTGCTTCTGCAAGTTGCTTGAACTCATTTAATATTTGCCCAAATTCCTTTTTCTTTTCGTTTGGTGCACTCTTCATTTCACCCATCAGGTTCTTTACCACACCCTTTGTACCAAGCCATTTGATACGGAATTCTTCTGCAGATTTTTCTCCGTTCGCGGTCGAAGCTGCGATCTCCTGTTTATAATCCTGTATTTGTTTCAGCAAATCTTCCATAGATGCACAAAGATAAGCTAAGAGGATAAAGGAGAAAAAGAGTCAAAGGAGAGGTATAAGCTAAGAGGATAAAGGAGAAAAGGAGTCAAAACGTCAACCGAAACACTCCACTTGATATGAATTTTCAATACAGGCGAGAGGCACTCTTTTTCTCCTTTTCTCTTTTATCCTCTTAGCCGCCCAACTTTTCAACATCCGTGGATTGCATTCTTTTTCTCTTTCTCTCTTTTCTTCTCTTAGCCTAACTTGCAGCATGTCCGATTTCCTGAATATTTCAGATTTTCTGTCTCCGATCAATAAAGCCGAACTGAATTTTGACCAGGGTTATAAGGATGGCACTATAGGCCATCGTATTAACGTACATGACGACGAAAGTTTTCCTGACATAGATGAGGCTGATCTCGTATTTATCGGTTGTGGTGAACAACGTGGCAATGGTCATCATTTGGCATACAGTGCAGGGCCCGATGCGATACGACGTCAGTTCTATCAATTATTTTTCTGGCACCAGGATCTTCGGCTCGCAGACCTGGGTAATCTTCGTAAAGGGGCTGATCTTGCCGATACTTATGCCGCACTAAAAACGGTGATCCAGGAATTGATCAATGAAAAGAAAACAGTGATCATTCTGGGCGGCTCGCATGATCTCACCCTGGCGCAATATTATGCGTATGAATCAAACAAATCCATTATTGAATGCACCAACATCGATGCACTTATCGATCTCAATCTTGATTCTGACTTTCGTTGTGATAATTTTTTAATGGAAATGCTGACCGGGGAGCCCAACTATGTTCGTCATTACAATCATATCGGTTTTCAAAGCTATTTTGTTCATCCCCGGATGCTGGAAACAATGGACAAGCTACGTTTCGATTGTTTTCGTGTCGGACATGTGAAAGAGAATATTGATGAAATGGAACCGGTGATCCGCAATTCTCAACTTTTCAGTTTTGATATTTCTGCATTGGCTTATGCATATGCGCCAGCCAATACCACGGGTTCGCCCAATGGTTTTAATGGCGAAGAAAGTTGTGTGCTGATGCGTTATGCAGGCATGAGTCCAAATGTCAATACAATTGGCATTTATGGTTATGATCCTGATAAGGACCAGCATGATCTCACGGCAAAACAAATAAGCCAGATGCTTTGGTATTTATTGGATGGACGTAGCCGCGGCAGAAAAGAAGCAAAGATTGATGAACGGGACTCCTTTAATGAATTTCACTTGGCTTTTGCTGAAGTGGAAACTATGTTTATTCAAAGTAAAAAGACCGGGAGATGGTGGATGCAATTACCCGATAAACGGTTTATTGCCTGCAGTTATAAAGATTATTTGCTGGCAAGTAGTAATGAGATACCGGAAAGATGGTTGAGGGCACAGGAACGCAGTTAACCCCGGCCCCCTGTCCCCCTTGCTTCTCCCGCCTTTGGCGGGATCGCAATGACGCGGGGGAACTTAGCTTGCAAATACTATTTTTGTTTGGGATAATCTAAAGATGAAATGGAAGACATTTTGTTTGGATTTGCACTAAGGCACCGCTCCCTCTCCGATAGGAGAGGGAGAAGGAGGGTGAGGTCAGCTGAAATGCTACTATTAAGCTTCTGTTGCGTCGCATGTTAACGCTTGCGGTCAGCATCCCGACATTTATCGTCGGGACTCTTGTACTGCAAGAATTCTATTCAGCTTCATACATTTGTTGCAGTAGCCTGCCCTGGGCACAGCGAAGGGTACTATAATTCTGTTCGGCAAATGTTCAATGCTCAATGTTCAATGCTCAATTCTCAATTTAGAAAGTCGTACATCGTAATTCTGACATCGTACATCTTTCTTTCATCATGTTCGATGCAGCAGAAAATCTCAAAATCCGCAAAACAATTCGTACTGAATGACAGTTCCTTGCTAACCGCGCATGTCGGTATCAGCATTTTTGAACCGGCGACCGGAAAATATTGGTATGATCACCAGGGTGAGAAATATTTTGTGCCGGCGAGCAATACAAAAATCCCTACTTGTTATGCGGCGATGAAATACCTGGGAGATAGTTTGAACGGTTTTCTCGCTGCAGAAAATGATACGGCACTTTTTATAATCCCATCAGGCGACCCGACGCTGCTCCATCCTGATTACAAAAAACAACCGGTAATCGAAGTATTAAAAAGAACGAAAAAGAAAATTTATATAACCGACATAGGGTGGAAGTCTCAAGGATTGGGCTCAGGCTGGTCATGGAACGATTACCATGAAAGTTATATGGCTGAAAGAAGTCCGATGCCTGTTTATGGGAACGTTTTGAAATGGGTACAGGAAAAAGACACGACAAATAAGTTGGAGCCTGTTGTTATTTATTCTATACCCGAAATCAATTGGAAGGTTGATTTTAACAGTATTAACGCAAAAAGCTTCGATGTTAAAAGAAAGATTGGCGAAAATGAATTTGAACTAATTCAGGGCACTGAAAAATATAAGGAATTGGTTGTTCCGTTTGTAACCCACGGGATTAGATCATCTATCGAATTGTTATCAGATACGGTCGGTAAAACAATTTCATTGGTGAATGATCACGGGTGGAATAAACTTTCAGAAAAGATTCAATTAAACTTAAAATCAACCAGGACTCAACCTACCGATTCCCTTTTGACACCAATGATGCACCGCAGCGATAATTTTTTTGCTGAACAAAGCCTGTTGATGGTAAGTAATGAAAGATTGGGTGTAATGAATGACGCAAAGATTATCGATACATTATTTAAAACGGATTTTAAAGACTTGCCTCAAAGACCAAGATGGGTTGATGGCTCAGGCCTTAGCCGTTACAACCTGTTTACACCGCAAGACTTTATTGCCATTCTCAACAAAATGAAAAATGAGTTTGGGATGGAAAGAATAAAAGTCATCTTTCCTACAGGTGGTGAAGGAACGATCGGCAGCTATTATAAAGTGGACAGTAATTATATTTTTGCTAAAACGGGAACCCTTTCCGGGGTTGTAGCACTCAGCGGTTATTTATATACAAAAAAAGGCAAACTGCTTATCTTTTCGGCATTAGTTAATAATCACCAGGCTTCTGCTACAGCAGTTCGCAGAGCGGTTGAAAAGTTTATTCAAGGAATCAGAAATAATTACTAAGAGATCAAAGAAGAAAAAGAGTCAAATAGAATTTTCTAAACCTACTCTTTTTCCTCCTTTTCTCTTTTTTTCACTTAGCCGTTAAACATTTTTTCCAACTGCTCGTTCCTGAACTCTAAATAAGTTGGTTTTCCGTCCGGAGAAATATTTGGCTGTCTGCATTGAAAAAGATCATTAACCAATCCTTCCATTTCTTTTTCAGAAAGTTCCCTCCCGCATTTAATTGACTGTTGGCAGGCAAGTGAACGGATCAATTTTTCCCTCTTTGAAAATTTCAGGTCTGTACTGAAATGTTTGTATTGTTCGAGCAAGGAATCGAGTACTTTTTTCTCATTTCCCTGTGGTACATCGGCCGGTGTACCCTGCACAACAAAAGTATTTTTCCCAAATGGTTCGATCATATAGCCGAGTTGCTGCAAATCGCTCATCAGGTCCTCCAATAATACGGTATCGGCCGGCGCCAATTCAATCGTTACCGGAAACATGCTGCGTTGTGTTGCTACTACTTTCCCCTCTGCCGCTTCCTGCAATCGCTCATATATCACTCTTTCATGTGCAGCTTGCTGGTTGATAAGAATGAACCCGTTCGGCGTTTGTAAAAGAATGAATTGGTTGTGAAGTTGCGTCAATGGTGTCCCGATAGCTATCGGGAGGTGAGTGGTGAGTAAGGTTTCTGATTGTTGGTTTCTGGTTGCCGGCTGTTGACTGCCGACTGCCAACTGTGGACGGTCGATTGCCGACTGCTGACTGCCGATTGCCGACTGCCGGCTCTCATAAAACTCCCGCCAGTGCTTCAACTCACTTCTATCGGTGGGTTCAATAAAATGCGCCCTGTTTTTTTCTGTAAATCCCTTGAAGATAGAACTGGCTGAAGCTGCAGATTGTTTTTCTTCAGTGAATGGTTGTTGAATTGATGATAATTGCTGTATTGAGGCATCCAGTTCGAAATCCAAAGTCGGAGTGACACTAAATTGCGCCAACGCATGTTTTACAGCAGCTTGGACAAACGCATAAATGATCTTTTCATCCTCGAATTTTATTTCCTGTTTGGTTGGATGCACATTTACATCCACCTGTGTCGGATCCAGATCAATGAAGAGCACATACATCGGGAAGGAATCTTTTGTGATCATTTCCTGGTAGGCATTCATCACGGCATGATTCAGGTATGCACTTTTTATGAACCGGCTATTTACAAAAAAATACTGATCGCCTCTTGTTTTTTTTGCTGTATCGGGCTTTCCGACGAATCCATAAATATTCATGTAATCGGTTTCTTCCTTAACCGTTACAAGTTTTGTAGTATAGGTATTGCCAAGCAGCTGAAGAATGCGTTGTTTCAATGTGCCGGCTTCAAGATGAAATATTTGCTGGTTATTTGCAGTAAGTGAAAAGAATATGTGGGGAAATGCCAGGGCAACTCTTGTGAACTCATCAACAATATGCCGCATTTCTGAGGTGTTGCTTTTCAAAAAATTTCTTCTGGCAGGAACATTGAAAAATAAATTCTTCATGGCAATGCTGGTTCCTTCCGGTGTTGCAACAGGGTCTTGTTTTTTTACAATGCTATTCTCAATTTCAATATAAGTTCCTGTTTCATCTTCCTGCCTCCTGGTTTTTAGTTCAACCTGTGCAACGGCTGCAATCGAAGCAAGCGCCTCACCACGAAAACCCATAGTTTTGATATGAAACAAATCATCAATAGTTGTGATCTTCGATGTTGCATGGCGTTCAAAACTCATTCTTGCATCAGTCCCGCTCATCCCGCTGCCATTATCGATCACCTGAACTAATGATTTACCGGCATCATTAATGATCAGTTTGATCGCTGTGGCGCCGGCATCAACCGCATTTTCCAACAATTCCTTAACGGCCGAAGCGGGTCGCTGGATCACTTCACCTGCGGCAATCTGGTTAGCAATGTTATCAGGTAATAACAAAATCTTATCGCTCAATTCCTGTAATTTTAGCAGCTAAAATACGTCGATTATTCTAAGCAATTTTCATGAAAAAAATATTTGTATTCATTCCAATATTCATCTCGTCGTTAGCTTTTTCGCAAAACAGAAGCAGGCTAACGCTTGATCAATGGGTGGACAGCGTTTTTAATTCGTTGACACCTGACCAAAGGATCGCTCAATTGATGGTAATACGGGCTCATTCAAATCTTGGTGCGGACCATGTTTCCAAAGTAACCAGTGACATTCAGAAATATAATGTTGGCGCTTTGTGTTTTTTCCAGGGTGGACCGGTGAGACAAGCAAACCTTACTAATTTTTACCAGGGTATTGCAAAAACACCATTGATGATCACCATTGATGGCGAATGGGGTGTTGGGATGCGATTAGACAGTGTTACAAAATTTCCTTACCAGCTTACTCTCGGAGCCATGGATGATCAGCGGCTCGTTTATGAAATGGGGCTTGCGGTCGGGGAACAATGCAAGCGGCTTGGCATTCATGTTAACTATGCTCCCGTGGTTGATATCAACAACAATCCAAATAACCCGGTGATCGGGTATCGCTCTTTTGGTGAAGACAAGTATAAAGTGGCCAAATTTGGAATTGCTTATATGAAAGGAATGCAGGATGCGGGCATCATGGCTTGTGCCAAACATTTTCCCGGGCATGGTGACGTTGATGTTGACTCGCATCTTGATCTCCCGGTTATCCATAAAAACCGTCAGCAGCTTGATTCAATGGAGTTATATCCTTTTCGTGAAATATTTAATGCAGGTATAGGCAGTGTGATGGTTGCCCATTTGTCGATCCCTGCCATTGATGCTACTGAACATGTAGCCACTTCTATTTCCAAAAATAGTGTAACAGGTGTTTTGCGAAATGATCTTAATTACCAGGGCCTCACCTTCACAGATGCACTGGAAATGAAAGGTGTTGCAAAATATTTCCCCGGCGGGGTTATCTCTGTCGAAGCATTGGTAGCAGGGAATGATATGCTTTGTTTGCCTGAAGATGTGGGTAAGGCAATCGATGCAATAAAGGATGCGATCAAATCTAACAGGCTGACGTGGGATGATATTAATTCCAAAGTGAAGAAAGTACTGAAAGCAAAATACCAGCTTGGATTAAACCAGTTGAAACCTATTGAGACGACCAATCTTGTTCGTGATCTCAATGTCAAAACAGATGCAATAAGATTAAGGGCTGCTAAAGAATCAATTACAGTTTTGAAACAAGCAACCGGCAATGCCGCTTTACCGCTTAATAAAGATCATAAGATCGCTTATATAGCAATTGGAGACACGGAGCACAATAATTTCGGAAGAAGCCTTTCCGAGGGTTTCAAAACAGATGCCTATTTTCTTTCGTGGAAAGACGGAGATGCAAAAGCTGATGAGATCTTTGAAAAAGTGATTGATAAGTATGATGTTGTTGTGATCGGGGTCCACAATTTCAGCAATCGCCCTGCAAACAATTATGGTATCAGCAATTCATCTCTTTCACTTTGGCGCCGGTTGAACAAAGCAAATAGCATAACTCTTGTTTTCGGCAATGTACTGGCGGCCGCGAATTATTGCCATGCAAATGCTCTGATTGCCTGCTACCAGGATGACAATATCACCAGGCAGGTTACTGCTGATCTGTTGAAAGGAAGGGTAGCTGCATCGGGAGAGTTGCCGGTAAGAGTGTGTAATTATTCAGCCGGGTTTGGCGTGGATATGGCTGCAACCGAACTACCGGATCCACTCCAGAGAAAAGCCATCATGGCACAAACAATCGATTCAATTGTCGCCGATGCCATTGCTCAAAAAGCGTTTCCGGGCTGCGTAGTACTTGCTACAAAGGGAGGAGAGATCATTTTCAACAAGGCCTATGGTACGTATACATTTGATGATACAAAACCGGTAACCCTCGAAAGCATTTATGATCTTGCTTCAGTTACAAAAATTTCAGCAACTACAATTTCAGTCATGAAACTGTATGAAGAAGGAAGGCTGGATCTAAAAAAAAAATTAGGGGATTATCTGCCGTTTGTAAAAGGTACTGATAAAGAAAACCTCCAACTGGAAGATATTTTACTTCACCAGGCGGGATTAGTTCCCTTTATTCCATTTTACAGGGAAACAATAGATAGCGCAACGGGGGTTCCTGATCCTGGTATTTACGCTGACAAACCCAGGCCCGGGTATTCCATTAGAGTTGCGGAAAATGTTTATTTGCGAAATGATTGGCAGGATACGATGATGAAACGCATCCTGCAGAGTCCATTGGGAAAACAAGGCCGATATGTTTACAGCGATAACGACTTTATTTTCTTGGGAAAGATCGTGGAGCAACTTACCGGAATGACCCTTGATCAGTATGTGCTGAAAACTTTTTATACCAGGATCGGAATGAGAACGACGGGTTTTAAACCAAGAGAACGCTTTTGGAATGATGGCGTGATCGTTCCTACTGAGCATGAAAAGCACTTTCGTCAGCAATTGATAGAGGGTGATGTGCATGACGAAGGAGCATCGATGTTTGGCGGCGTGGCCGGGCATGCCGGTTTGTTTTCAAACGCCTATGATCTTGCCATGCTTTATCAAATGTTGTTAGACAAAGGAACGTTCAACGGAGAGAGATTTTTGAAGGAAGAAACAATAAAGAAGTTTACGGCTTACGGTTCTAAGGACAGTCGCAGAGGACTTGGCTTTGATAAACCGGAAAAAGACAATGAAACAAGAGAAGAGCCTTATCCTTCTTTGCTGGCTTCGCCGCAGGCATTCGGGCACACCGGTTTTACCGGCACTTGTGTCTGGGTAGATCCGGAATATGACCTGGTTTATATCTTTCTTTCAAACAGGGTGAACCCTACGAGAAATAACCCTTTGCTTTCGCAATTGCTCGTAAGAGGAAAGATCCAGGATGCGATCGTAGAAGCGATTAAGTGAAATAAATGAGAATTTTTTTTACTTCCATATTACTGCTTTATTCTTTTTTAAGTAATGCGCAGCTCTCAAAAGAAGAAATTAAGAAGTACCATATTTATAAAATTATTGAAAAGTTTTTCGAAGGAGAGACTCTTGAGGAAAAGACCGCTTCGTATTTTGACAAACAAGGGAATATATTAAAGGAAACCGCGGGAAACGATACAGCGATTACAACCCGGGAGTATCAATATGAAAGTGAAAGGGTAAAAAAGATTATTGATCATGAATTCGGGCATACAACTGAATATTTTTATGAACCGGATGGAAGTTATTTGACCATCACCACTGATAAACGCTTTGGCGCTAAAAATTATTCCTGGCATAGGCCAAATGGTGATATTATCAAGGCCTTTGGTGGTGATACTATCTTTTATAAATACAATGAATTAGGAAAACTGCAGGAAATTAAAACAGACAGTGGTAAGCAAGTAAAATTTCATGTAAAGTTTATTTATAATCCAAAAGGACAACTTGAAAAAGTTGAAAACCCAACTGATGAGTTCAATAATCTTACGGAAACCTATACGTATAATTTACATGGAAAGCGGATCAAGGCGACTACGAAAACAAATCTTCATGGAATGACACGAACCAATGTTTCTAAGTACAAGTACAATAAAAAAGGTTTTTTAATTCGGGAAACTACCGTACACAGGGGTGAAAGAGGAGATAAGTTTACAACAAGAACTATTTATGAGTATGAGTTTTACAAAGACTAGAATTGGCCCTCTTATATTTTTCATTTGGCTTTTACCCTTATCTATTGCCTCTCAAACCACAAAAGAAGACTTCACATCATCAAGGACAGGAGATACTTACCGGCTAATAATAAGAAGACCATACCCCTTTGATTCAACAAAGGCATATCATCATGTTTATTTCACTGATGCCGCGATCAAATCGGGTAGGGTCATATTAAACCAGCCAGACGACAGCACAAAAAATTGTATCCTAATCGGCATTGCACATACAGGTGATTGGAATAAGAAACGCCGAAGGGATCTTATTCCTTCCGATGCCGGGGGATACAGGAATGATAATTTTGGGCAGGCATCAAAGTTTTTTTTGTTTATGAAGGAGGAATTGATGCCTTATGTCACTAGAAAATTTGGTAAGCAAAAAACTAATGTTATTATCGGTCATTCGTTTGGGGGTTTATTTGCCTTGTATATATCGATGAGAGAAAACAAACTTTTTGATCATTACTATGTCATCAGCCCGTCGGTATGGGCCAACTATAGGGAGCTGATGAAAATTGAGAACGATTATGCGAACAGGAATAAGAACTATAACTCTTCGATTGCCATTTATGCCGGATCGCTGGAATTTTTAAATAAGGTGCTAAGCTCTTCCAAAGAATTCTATGACCAGGTGAAGGAAAGAAAATACAATGGATTGATTATTTCAAGAGCCGTAATCAATGGCGTAAATCATTACGGCATTGTGCCCAGAGTTATTCCCTGGATTTTCAGGCAACTTAGAAATTCATAGGGGCAGTTTCATCAGCACTGCTTTGATATCTTCGTATTGTTCCCACACAATAAAATGCCTGGCTCCGGGCAACGTTTTTACTTCCACTGATTTTGCGTTGACCAGTTTCTTTTTCGTGTATTCAACATTGGCGGGAGGAACAAATGTGTCTTTATCGCCATGAATGATCCAAACAGGACAGGTTATTCTATCCCACTCTTTGTCTAAGTATTTAAGATCGTTTTTCAGGTAAACCAATTCTTCATTACTTGGACGGAAGGCTCCGGGTAGAAAAAATTTCAAAGGAGATTTTTGCAGAATGAATCTCCATCTTTCCGGTTTTTCCTGACCTGGATCGTTGGAAGAAGCAAGAAACACAAGACCTGTAAACAGGTTGTCGTTATCGATTTGCAATTTTGCGATCATGGGTCCCCCCAATGAATGCCCAATTGCATACATAGGTCTGCCATTCCGGAACAATTTGACAATTGGGCTTATCAGCTTTGACTGTTCTTCTAAATTCCTTGCATCACCAAACTCACTATACCCAAAACCGGGGCGGTCAATTGAGATCATTCTGAATTTCGCAAGAAGATCTTTGTCCTGCATATATCGTTCATATCCATTCCATCCGCCCGGTGAACCATGAACAAAAAGCAAAGCCGGCAATGTATCATTACCTGTCATGGCGTAATGCATGTCAAATCCATCAACCTTGATCGTTTCTGTGATTAGCGGGACTCCGTTTTTCGAGAATTTCCTTTTTGCTTCTGTGTCGCTCAGGCGAAATTTCATACTGCATTGTGCAAATACCAGCCAGAGAGTAACCAGTGTAAAAAAAACCATCAGTAGGCGCCTGAAGAAGATTCGTTTCATATTCAAACCTACAAAGAAAAGACACGGCTGTTGTAAAGTGCTTGACAGTCTCCTCGATCAGGTGGGTGACCGGATCCCTGAAGTATAAAATCTTATATGGGAAGCTTGATCAATACATTTTTGACATCATCATATCGCTCATTCGTAATAAAATGCTCAGCACCCGGTAATATCCTGACATCAACTGATTTTGCCCTTGTCAATTTCCTTTTTGCATAGTCAGCATTGGCCACTGGTACATACGTATCTTTATCTCCATGCATGATCCAGACGGGGCAAGTTATCTTTTCCCACTCTTTATCCAGTTCAACAAGTTCTTTTTTTAGGTACACCAGCTCAGTATTGCTCGGTCGGTAAGCACCCGGCAAAAAATATTTAAAGGGAGGCAGCTTCATTATATACCGCCATTTCTCAGGTTTCTCCTGTTTTGGATCTACGGCAGCCGCAAGAAGAACTAAACCATTAAACAGATCGAGGTGATCAGTTTGCAATTTTATAACCACAGCGCCGCCATAAGAATGGCCAACCGCATATATTGGCTTATTGTTTTTTAGTGATCTGGCAAACCGGCTGATCAATTTGGACTGATCATCTAAATTTTTGGCCTCGCCAAATTGGCTGTAACCAAACCCCGGCCGATCAATCGCGATCATTCTGAATTTTGAAAGCAAATCGTTATCCTGCATAAACATTTCATACCGTTTCCAGGAATCGGGTGAACCATGAATGAAGAATAAAGTGGGAAGTGAGTCATTGCCTGTTTTAACATAGTGCAATTTGAAACCGCCTGTTTCAAATGTGCTGGTAAAGAGAGTAATTCCTTTTTTAGAAAAGTTCTTAATTGCTTTATCATCGGGGATTCGCTGCTTCATAGTGCATTGGGCAATGGTGAGCCAACAGGTTATAAATAATAACAAACCTATCAATAATCGACGAAGGGTCTTTCGTTTCATTACTTAAACCTAAGAAAAATAATTGCCACGAAATTCGGGATGAAAATTTCCGTGCTTCTCCGTGTTTCCGTAGCAATAAATCATTTTTTTCCGGGTTGATGTGGACGCTGCGGCCCTTTTTGTTGGCTTGGGTTGGGGCGATTCTGCTGGTGTCCTTGTCCTCTTTGTTGTGGAGAAGGGTGCTGGGGTTTTTGCGATTTTTGCTGATGCGGTTTCTGATGTTGTTGCTTTTGTTTTCTTTTCTTGTCAGCTTTTTCCAGTGAGCGTAAACTTATCTGTCCAACAAGCTCTACAAATTCAGGTTCAGCCTCTTTTATCTTCATTGTTGTGATCTCAACTGCTTCGAGCTCTTCTGGAATCACTCCCTGCACATTCAATGATTTTATTTTCTTCACCCTTTCAATAGTCAATGGATATTGCTTGTTGCTGTCGGGCAATACAAACCACATCAGGTTTTTAAAGATATCTTTCTTGATTAATGACGCAGTTCCTTTGGCTACCTGTATCGAATCGCAGTTGTCAGGGAAATGCTGCAATGCATCCAGGTAAGTGTCCAATTCATAATTCAAACAGCATTTCAATCTTCCACACTGACCACTCAGTTTTGCCTGGTTAATAGAAAGATTTTGGTAACGCGCCGCAGTAGTATTTACCGATTTAAAATCACTGAGCCATGTAGCGCAGCAAAGTTCTCGGCCACAACTTCCGATGCCACCCACCTTGGCGCTTTCCTGTCTTGCCCCGATCTGCCGCATCTCGACTTTCAACTTGAATTCCGAGGCATATAATTTGATCAGTTCACGAAAATCAACACGGCCATCGGCAATATAAAAGAACGTGGCCTTACGGCTATCCGCTTGTATTTCGACCTCACTAACTTTCATCTCAAGTTTCAGTTGCCTGGCAATAGCCCGGCTGCGGACCAGTGCTTCTTTTTCGCGGCTCTTGCTGTGTCGCCATGTATCGATATCCCGATCACCGGCACGACGTAAAACCTTTTTCATGTCGGGGTTCAACTCTTCGACTCCTTTCTTTTTCATCTGCAAACGGACGATCTCACCTGTCAAAGAAACTTCCCCAAGGTCAAAACCGCTGACACCTTCCACACAAACGACATCTCCTTTTTCAAAATGTTGTAAGGTTGTATTGCGAAAAAAATCCTTGCGGCTGCCCTGGTTAAAGCTTACCTCGATAACCTTACAATTATCCATGGTATCGGCAACAGGCATATTCATTAGCCAGTCATGTACATTCATGCGGTTGCATCCGCCGGTAGCACATCCGCCGTTGCTTTTACACCCGTTAGGTTTACCCGTACCGCAATTGTCGCAACCCATTATTGCAATGAATAATCAAGAATTAATAATTGGGAGATAATTATGAGGTCGGCTGCAATACTACTATCATCTTCCGTTGCCACGCTCGCTTGTACGTCCAGAGTGCTATTCGACACCTGTTGAGCAATTCAATGTTTGCTCAATTATGTACAGGTGTTCAAGTGTGCGACGCAACATAGTTGAATATAGATCAGAAAGTTGACTCAATAATTATACCCGCGATCCCCTTGGACTTCCTACTCACTCCGATATTTACATGCCCACCGGCATGCACGGTCGGTCTTCCCACTCACTCCTCAGGTTGCCAAAAATACAATTTTGTCCTGAATGATATGATAAAGCTTGATCGTGAGGGCATGAAACAGGATCTTAGCGTTGGCGTTGCGTTCTATAAAGTAGGTAGCCCGGTCGATTTCGCCAATGATGGCCTGTTGCTGGCTGATGTCGGCAAGGCGATTCAAGCGGTCGGCGAAATCCTTTTCATTCTCGGGAAGGTTAATAATACTACCCATTACCCTGGAGCGGATCGACTGTTCCAAAAGGTGATTAAAGTAGCGAAGAAATTGTTTTTGTTTTTCCCGGCCGAGCCTGCTGATCTCTTCCACCCATTTGGTTTGGGCCACGGGTCCGGTCTTGATGATCGAGTTCAGCCAGTCCCGGAGGAGGCTTTGCCAGTCTTCTTCTGCATGTTGCAACAATTGTAATGCCTCTCTATAATTTCCTTCAGCGGTGGCAGCCACCTGTCTTGCTTTGGATGGCTCGGTATTATTTCTTTCGATCAATGCTTTTTCAATATCGCTTGTTTCAAGTGCCGGGATTCGTATCATCTGGCATCGACTGATAATTGTCGGCAACAATGATGTTTCATTTTCTGCTACCAGTATAAATAATGTATTCGGCGGCGGTTCCTCGATCAGCTTTAGTAACTTATTTCCTTCGGCACCCAGGTATTCCGGCATCCACATGATGAGTACTTTGTATTCACTTTCGAAACTTTTTAAACTGAGTTTGCGGATTATATCATTACATTCATTAGCCGTGATGTTTCCCTGTTTATTTTCTGCCCCTATAAATTGCAACCAATCATACACATTCCCGTAAGGATACATTTTGATGAATTCTCTCCATTCTGAAATATAATCTATGCTCAACGGCGGAGAACCGGGTTTTTTTGTGACAACCGGGTAACTGAAATGAATATCGGGATGGACGAGTTGAAGGGCTTTTAGGCATGAGGGGCAGATGCCGCAGCTGTCGTTAGGAGTTTGAGATTTGATGTTTGAGGCTGGGGGCTCATCTCCAAACAATGGTTGTGCTGACTGCGAACTGCCGACTGTCGACTGTCGACTGTTCACTCTTTCGCAGGTGATATACTGACTCAATGCCAAAGCCAATGAAAGAGCACCACTGCCTTCTTTACTCAGGAGCAATAGAGCATGACTGAGCCTATTGTGCTGAACCAATTCAACCAGTTGTTGTTTTACTTCTTGTTGATTGATGATCTTGGAAAATTGCATGGCTGCAAATCTCAAACACAAATCTGAATCAGCAAATAATTTTTTGACTTACAGTATGCGGACAATCATGATCCTCTATGCTCTGGCAATTTCATTTTCTTGCTTCGCATTTATGAATGCGCGATGTGGCTGAATAAAAAACAAGCTGCCCCATAAGGCAGCTTAATCCCAAATTTCCTCTTAATCTTTCTATAATCCTATAAATCGTGGTTCAGTTTAGATACTTCAAAACTTCCTCACTCATCGGGCCTACCTTATTATGAAATACTGCAACCAGGTTTCCATTTTCATCAACAAGAAATTTTGTGAAATTCCAGTCAACGGGATTCTGCAAATATCTTTTCCAAACCAGATCTTTTGACGTAGTTCCTTTTTCTGCCTTCGCTAATTCTCTGGACTGTTCCACCAGCCATTTATAAATAGGCGCCATATCATCGCCTTTCACTGAAACCTTCTCAGCCATTGGAAAAGTAACACCATAATTCTTTTTGCAGAATTCTTTGATCTCTGTGTTACTACCGGGTTCCTGGTCACCAAAGTTGTTGGCGGGAAAACCTATGATGACCAACTTGTTTTTATATTTTTCATACAACTTTTCAAGATCGGCATATTGAGGCGTGTTCCCACACTTCGAAGCGGTATTCACGATCATTATTTTCTTGCCTTTGTAGGCAGAAAAATCAATTTCATTTCCGTCGAGCCCCGGCACTTTGAAATCATAGATAGAGGGACCTCCAACGGTAACTGATATGATCAGTGCAAGCAAAAATATTTTCATGACTTTAATTTTTAAAGGATAACAAAGTTAAGAAGCTCTGGATTGTAAATTCCACTAAATCTTTTTCGTCAAAACTTATTGTTTTTCATAGCATCCAAGATCGGGTGCCGGGCCAAAGGGTCTTGGCTTTCCATCTAGATCGAGTGTGACACCGGCATTGGTTGCTTTGTCTTTGGCAGGGGAATTATCCTGCAGCCGAAAACTATAGAGGCGTTTGGAGCTGTTAATGCTGTCAAACAAAGGATCCTGGTTATTGATAATGCCGGTTGATGTGATGTTTGCAGGCTGATTCATCACTTTCCAGAGGTTATCATTGAAACTTACAGCAAAGGTTGTATTACCACTTTTTGCCACCAC